>NZ_JBYMAP010000196.1:0-7306 GCF_057766305.1 Methylomonas sp. BG-2
CTGGCAGCTAACCGAGGATAGGTGTTGCAAGGCTAGTTTGCTTCGTTTTCAAAATCAAGTTGTTCCGCGCGCTCGGCCTGCCGCTGCAAGGCCCAAGCCACGTGTTCTCTAACGATCTCGGAGTCGTGGGTCAGGCGGTTGGTCAAGGCCGCGCGGATCGCCGCGTCCGCTTGGGCGTTGCCCAGCGCGACGGCGATATTGCGCAGCCAGCGCAGATGACCGATGCGGCGGATCGCCGAGCCTTCGGTGCGTTGCAGAAATTCGGTTTCGCTCCAGCTGAACAGTTCGATCAGCGTGGCGCGGTCCAGGCGGTGGCGAGGGCGAAAGTCCGCTTCGCTGCTGAGTTTGGCGTAGCGGTTCCACGGGCAAATCAATTGGCAGTCGTCGCAGCCGTAGATCCGGTTGCCCAGCAGCGGCCGCAGTTCCACCGGAATACCGCCGTGCAACTCTATCGTCAAATAAGACACGCAACGGCGGGCATCGACCCGGTAAGGCGCGACAATGGCTTGGGTCGGGCATACGTCCAGGCAGGCTCGGCAACTGCCGCAGTGCGAGGTGGTCGGCGTATCGGCGGGCAGGGCCAGATCGGTATAGATTTCGCCGAGGAAAAACCAGGAGCCGGCCCGGCGGTTGATTAAATTGCTGTGCTTGCCGATCCAGCCCAACCCGGCTTTCTCGGCGATGGCTTTTTCCAACACCGGGGCGCTGTCGACGAATACCCGGTAGCCGAACGGGCCGATCGCGGCGGCGATTTTGTCGGCCAGTTTTTGCAGGCGTCCGCGTAACAGTTTGTGGTAGTCGCGACCCAGTGCGTAGCGCGACACGAAGGCGGCGGCCGGATCCGTCAGCCGCTCGGCGATGTCGGCCCGTTGTTCCGGTAGATAATCCATCCGCGCTGAAATAATACTGAGCGTGCCGGCTTGCAAGTCGGCCGGCCGGCTGCGCTTGAGGCCGTGCGCGGCCATATAGTGCATCTCGCCGTGCATGCCGTCCGCCAACCAGCGCTGCAAGTGGCCTTCGGCGCTGCTCAGATCGGTATCGCTGATACCGATTTGCTGAAAGCCCAATTCCAACCCCCAGGCCCGAATCAGGGCGATCAGTTGTTCGCTGCTTGCAAAATCATTTGGGGGCATGGCGGGCGCGAAAATATAATGAGTCAATTCCGTGATTTTACACCAGCCCATGCCTTCAGCCGATCAACTCTACAGCGTTGCCGAGATTCGCGAAGCCGAACGGCGGGCGATCACCGAGCACGGCGTCGCCGGCGCGGAAATGATGGCCAGGGCCGGGGCGGCCGCGTTCGAGCAAATCCGGCGGCGCTGGCCGGAACGGCGGCGGCTGGCGGTATATTGCGGCGCCGGCAACAACGCCGGCGACGGCTATGTGGTGGCGCGCTTGGCCCTGTTGGCCGGTTATCGCGTTGAGGTTTATGCATTATCCGACCCCGCCGGCTTGCCGGCCGATGCCGCCGAGGCCGCCTCGGGCTTTATGCAGGCCGGCGGCGGTATTGAAGTGCCGGGCGACAGCCTGTCCGGCGATGGCGTGGTCGTCGATGCCTTGCTCGGCATCGGCTTGAGCCGGCCGGTCTCCGAACGCTACGCATCGGCGATCGCGGCGATCAATGCCGCCGCCGCGCCGGTCGTGGCGATCGACGTGCCGTCCGGTCTGGACGCGGATACCGGTAACGTGTTGGGACGCGCGGTGGCCGCCGATTTGACCGTCACCTTCATCGGACTGAAACGCGGCTTGTTCACCGGTTTGGCGGCTGATTATTGCGGCGAAATCGTTTGCGACAGTTTGGCATTGCCTTGCGAAGTGTTGTCCGGCGCCGGTTCGATTTATCGGTTGACCAAGACTCCGCCGCCGGCTCGTCCGCGCGTGGCCCATAAAGGCCACTGCGGCCATGTGTTGGCGGTTGGCGGCAACGTCGGGTACAGCGGCGCGATACGTCTGGCCGGCGAAGCGGCGCTGCGCGCAGGTGCCGGCTTGGTCAGCATCGCGACGCGGGCCGCGCACAGTGCGCTGCTGAATCTTGGCCGGCCGGAGTTGATGTGTCACGGCACAGAGACCGCTGCCGAATTGGCGGAGTTGTTGGACAAGGCGAGCGTCGTCGTCGTCGGTCCGGGCTTGGGACAAGACGCCTGGGCCCGGACGATGTTCGCGGCGGTGTTGGCGTCCGGCAAGCGCTGCGTGGTGGATGCCGATGCCTTGAACTTGTTGGCGGCCCGGCCCGAGCGGCGCGATCATTGGCTTTTAACCCCGCATCCCGGCGAAGCCGCGCGTTTGTTGGCTTCGACGACCGCCCAAATCGGCGCGGACCGGTTCGAGAGCTTGGCCAAGCTGCAACGGCGCTACGGCGGCGTGTGCATTTTTAAGGGCGCCGGTAGCCTGATCGGCGACGGTTCCGGCTGTTATGTGTCGCCGACCGGCAATCCCGGCATGGCCAGCGGCGGCATGGGCGATGTGCTGGCCGGATTGTTGGGCGGATTGCTGGCGCAGGGTTGGTCGATGCTGGAAGCCGCCAAGCTGGGCGTATACGTGCACGGCGAAGCCGCCGACCGCCTGGCCTTGCGGCACGGCGAGCGCGGCTTGTTGGCCGGCGATTTGCCGGCGGAAATCAGAGAGTTACTCAATTGATCGAATTCGAATTGGCCGACGCCGCGGAAACCGAGGCCTTCGGCGCGGCGCTGTGGCGGGCGATGCCGGACAAGTGCCTGATGTTTTTAAACGGCGACCTGGGCGCGGGTAAAACCACGCTGATCCGGGGCGCGTTGCGCGCGGCGGGCTATGCGGGAACCGTTAAAAGTCCGACCTTTAGTCTGGTCGAGGAATACCGACTGGCTGATCGCGCCTTGTTGCATTTTGATTTATACCGCTTGAAAGATCCCGAGGAATTGGAATGGATAGGGATGGCAGACTATTTGGCGGAGCGGGCCTGGTGCTGCATCGAGTGGCCGGAAATGGGCTTGGGACAACTGCCTGCGGCCGACCTGGAATTGACCCTGAATTATGTTGGCGAGCATCGTGCCGTTCAAATCAATCACTTACGTTCCGATTGGAAAAATTTGATAAAACTACACTGGAAAAACAAGGACCTATTGCTATAATCTCAACGGAATTGTCACTTTTGGGCTAACGGCTATGCAGCGAATGTCTCGAATTTTCTGGATGGTAGTCTTGTCTACCGCCGCTCATGCCGTTTTGGCGGCTCAGGCCGAACTGGCCGGCATCCAATACGGGGCGGCGTCGCAACTGTCGTTTGCGTTGCCGGGTCCGGTCAAGCACCACGCCTTCGTGCTGAAAAGCCCGAGCCGGCTGGTCGTCGATTTTGTCGACGCCAAATTCGCCACGCCGCCCGCTCAGCCGCCGGCCGATCATCCCTTGTTTCTGAATGTCCGTAGCGGCATGCACAACGGCGACGATGTACGCGTGGTGGTCGAGCTGAAAACCGACGCCGATGCCAAGGCCGCGCTGGCCGGCAATGCCTTGCAAATCGACTTGGTCCCGAAGGCGACGCCGGTGGCCGCCGTCAAGGCGCCGAGCAAGCCGGAAGCCGGCAAACCCGAAAAAGTCGCGGTGGCGCAAGAACCGGCCGCCAAGCCCGAGCTGAAACCGGCCGTGCTGAAGTCGGCGGCCAAGGCCAAGGGCCGCGACATCGTCGTCGCCATCGACGCCGGCCACGGCGGCAAGGATGTCGGCGCCCAGGGCAACAACGGTACCCAGGAAAAAGACGTGGTGCTGGCTATCGCCAAGCGCTTGGAAGCCTCGATCAATCGCCAACCCGGCATGAAAGCGGTGATGATTCGCAGCGGCGACTATTTCGTCAAACTGCGCGAGCGGGTGCGCATCGCCCAAGAGGCCAAGGCGGATTTGTTCGTTTCGATTCACGCCGATGCCTTCGACGATCCTACCGCCCACGGCGCTTCGGTCTATACCCTATCCAATAACGGCGCATCCAGCGCGGTCGCCCGGTTTTTAGCCGACAGCGAAAACGCGGCGGATCGCGTCGGTGGCGGCGACGGTCGCGACGAGGCCTTGGCTTCGGTGTTGATGGACCTCTCGCAAAAGGCCGCCAAGGATGCCAGCCTGCACATCGGTAACAAGGTGCTGAGAAACGTCAAATCGGTGGGACATTTGCATCGCAGCAGCGTCCAAAAAGCCGGCTTTGTCGTGCTGAAATCGCCGATTCCGTCGATTTTGGTGGAAACCGCGTTCATTTCCAACCCGGACGAAGAGCGCCGCCTGAACAGCGCCGGTTATCAGCAACAGATGGCGTCGGCGGTGTTCGGCGGCATCATGGCGCATTTCCGGCAATACGCCCCGGCCGGCACGCTGATGGCGCAATTGTACAAAGCCGGCGGCGGCAACCGGCTGGCGGCGGTCGAAAAAGTCGAGCCGATCGCGGCAAGCAAACCGGAGCCCACCGCGCCGGCGCGTAGCGAAGCCGTTGCGGTCGCGGCATCGTCGGCTAATCAACACGTGATCGGCCGCGGCGAGACCTTGTCGGAGATTGCTCAGCAATACGGTGTTTCGATGCGGGCGATCCGTAATGCCAACGCGATGAACGACGGCAACCTGCGCGTCGGTCAAGTGATACAAATTCCGCGCAGTAGCTGAATGATGCCGAGGGGGCGCGCCAAGCCCCCGTTCGAGCCGCTATCCGTTAAAATACGCGCTTTTTGAGCGCTCGCCATGCGGATACACGCCTTACCTCCCCAACTGGTCAACCAGATCGCCGCCGGCGAGGTCGTCGAGCGGCCGGCGTCGGTGGTTAAGGAATTGGTCGAGAACTGTTTCGACGCCGGCGCCAGCCAAGTCGCGATAGACATCGAGCAGGGCGGCATTCGCCAAATCCGAATCCGCGACAACGGTTGCGGCATCGTCAAGGACGACTTGGCGCTGGCCTTGTCCCGCCACGCCACCAGTAAAATCGCGTCGTTGGACGACCTGGAGCAGGTCGGAACCATGGGATTTCGCGGCGAGGCCTTGCCCAGCATCAGTTCGGTGGCGCGGCTGACCTTGATTTCCCGTACCGCCGACGCCGATTGCGCTTGGCAGGTGAGCGCCGACGGCACCGAGAAAAACTTCGATCCGCAACCCGATCCGCACCCGGCCGGCACCACCGTCGATGTCCGCGATTTGTTTTACAACACGCCGGCCCGCCGCAAATTTCTGAAGGCCGAAAAAACCGAATTCGCCCATATCGAAAGCTTGATCCAAAAACTGGCCCTGGCCCGTTTCGACGTTGGTTTCGTGTTGAACCACAATCAACGCGAGGTCCTAAATTTAAAACCGGCCGCCAGCCTGACCGAGCAGGAAAAACGCATCGCGGCGATCTGCGGCTCGGCATTTATCGAGCAGTCGGTGAAGATCGATTACGCCGCCTCGGGGCTGCAACTGCGCGGCTGGGTAAGCTTGCCGACCTTCTCGCGCGGCCAGCAAGACCAACAGTTTTTTTATGTCAACGGCCGCCTGATCAAGGACAGACTGGTCGCGCACGCGGTCAAGCAAGCCTATCAGGACGTGTTGTATCACGGCCGCCATCCGGTGTTCGTGTTGTATTTGACGTTGGACCCGGCGCTGGTCGACGTCAATGCGCATCCGACCAAACTGGAAGTGAGGTTTCGGGAGGGCCGGCTGGTGCACGACTTTTTGTTCCAGGCCTTGCATCGCAGTCTGGCGGCCCAGCGCCCCGGCGGCGAGGCGGCACTGGCGATAGACCACCAAACCTTGCCGGACGATGCCGGCCATAGTCCGAATCCGGCTCCCGCGCCATTGCAAGCTTCGTTGCCGTTGGACTTGGCCGAACCGCCGGCGGGAGCCGGTCGGCAGGCGCCGGCGGCCTACCGGCCGACGCCGCGTCCGGCCATCAACGTGCCCGAGCAGCTACTGGCCTACGCCAAACTCTATCCGGCCGACGAAACCCCGCCCGCGCCCGAATCGGCGTCGGCGATACCGCCGTTGGGTTTCGCGGTCGCGCATATCCACAACATCTACATTCTGGCCGAAACGGCCGACGGCGTGATTCTGGTCGATGCGCACGCCGCCCACGAGCGAGTGACTTACGAGCGCTTGAAGCGGCATTACCACCAATCCGCCATTGTGTCCCAGCCTTTGCTACTGCCGATCAAATTGCAGGTGACGGCGGCCGAGGCCGATCTCGCCGAACGCGAACATGGGTTTTTTCAGGGTTTGGGCTTTGAGTTGACCCGCTCCGGGCCGGAAACCGTGGTGTTGCGCGCGACCCCGGCCTTGCTGGCAAAGACCGATGTCGATCGGCTGGTGCGCGACCTGTTGGCCGATTTGCTCAACGACGGCTTCAGCCGCCAAGTCGAGGAAAAAATCAACGCGGTGTTGGCGACGATGGCTTGCCACGGCTCGGTTCGGGCTCGCCGCAAGCTCAGCATCGACGAAATGAACGCGTTGCTGCGCGACATGGAGCAAACCGAGCGCATCGGCCAATGCAATCACGGCAGACCGACCTGGGTGCGCTTGAGCCATCAGGAACTGGACCGCTTCTTCATGCGCGGTCAGTGATGGCCGGTTTGGACAAGCCCAAGGTGGTTTTGCTAATGGGGCCGACCGCGTCCGGTAAATCCGCGTTGGCGGTGGCGTTGGCGCAGGCGATGAACGGCGAAATCGTCAGCGTCGACTCGGCGCTGGTGTATCGGGGCATGGACATTGGCACTGCCAAACCGACGCCGGCCGAGCGCGGCGGCATACCGCATCATTTAATCGACATACTCGACCCGCGCGAGAGCTTCTCGACCGGCCAGTTTCGCGACCGGGCCCTGGCCGCGATCGAAGACATCTTACAGCGCGGCAAATTGCCGATCCTGGTCGGCGGCACGATGTTGTATTTCAGCGCATTGACGCAAGGATTGGCGCAATTGCCGGCCGCCGATCCGAACCTGCGGCGCCGGCTGGACGACGAGCTGGCCGAATTCGGCAAGGCGGCGATGCATGCCCGCTTGGCGCAAATCGATCCGCAAGCAGCGGCGCGCATTCACGCCAACGATCCGCAACGGGTGCAGCGGGCGTTGGAGGTTTACGAGCTCAGCGGCCGGCCGCTCAGCAGCTTTTTCGCCGCCGCCGATCAGGAAACCCGCTACCGCTACGTCAAATTGATCGTGGCGCCGGAACACCGCGCTACCTTGCACGACAAGATTGCGCTGCGTTTCGACACGATGTTGGCCGGCGGATTCATCGACGAAGTACTGGCATTGCGCGCGCGCGGCGATCTGGATACGACGCTGCCGGCGGTGCGTTGCGTCGGCTATCGCCAAGCCTGGAGCTACCTGGACGG
>NZ_JBYMAP010000197.1:0-7280 GCF_057766305.1 Methylomonas sp. BG-2
ATCGTCGCTATCGCCTCTCCTCGCCGGCGAACATCAGCAAGGAGGGGCGTTTTTGATTCAGCAGCTTCGGTAGCCGGACTAAGCCGTTGCCTTGCGCAATCGGCCAACACCGGCGAAGCCGAACAATACCGTGCCCATCATTACAAAGCTGGGGGGTAGCGGCACCGAACCGATAATGCTAGTCGGAGTACCCGCGGTTAATAAGCGAAATTGTCCGTCCCAAGCCTGCGGACCCGTAAAATTCAAACGCAAACTGGAGACGTTGGAAAATACACTGGGATCGGAAAAATCATTGAAATCGAACCAAAAGTCTTCGGTTTGACTGACCGTTTTGCTGCCTGCTACCGAGGTATCGTTAACGACCATTTGGATATTCACGTCCAGGTCGATGGTCAGAACTTCCAACAATATCGCACTGCCGTATAACGTAAAGTTGGTCGGATCAAACGTCCATAAAATCGACGCGGCACCGGCGGAACCAGTCGAATTGGAAATTTTCAAAGCCCCTTCGCCAGATAGGATGTCTTCTTTATTCGCATAGCGTCCCTCGGTGGCGGTCGCGGAAAAGGTCCTGGATACGTGCGCCAAATCGCTGCCGGAAATTTCTGCGATGCTATTGCTCGTGGCGCCCGGTACATAGACTTCTCCCGGCCTTCCATTCCCACGGTCCGTTACATTTTGCAGTTGGCTGAAATTATCGATCGTCAGGTTACTGGCTTGAGCGTGACCCGCAATCGAAAGCAAGCCTGAAAACAGCACCGAACTCAGTAGTTTGAATGGAAAATTGTTACGCATGTTGGATTCCTCGGATAGGTTCGAATTCGTTAATAAAGCTTCAAGACAATCTGGACAGCGCCGGTTTTACCGACATTTGACGCAGGTAAAACATGCCGATAATCAACAGTGCCCATGTGGTCGGCTCCGGAACGGTGTTGGTTTGCGTGCCGGTACGATTCGCCGCCATCAAATCGATCTGCGCATCCCAGGCTTCAACCCCACGGAAATTCAACTGCAAGCTGCTCAAGTTGCCGAAACTGGAAGGATTGGTGAAGTCCGAAAACGCAAGAATGTGCTGACCGGTACCGCCAAAATTGTGAAAATCAAACACAGACAAACCGTTTGCAATCACTTGGATTTCAAAGCTCAAATCAATAAAGCCGATATTTAACAGCAGCGCGTCGGCGACCGACATCAAGTTGATGGGATCGAAGCTGTATAAGATACTGGCGGTACCGCTGGAATCGGTGCTGTTGCTGATCGTCAACATCCCGCTCTCCACCGCAACTTCGGTATCGGCGGCGGTGGGGTTTGGTTCCGCGGTCAAGGTTCTGTAGGCGTTAACCAAATCGGTACCGGATATCTGCAGCGGCCCGTCGGTGCCGTTTTGGGCAATTTGAAAGTCGGTAAAGTTATCGATTAGCGTTGCCGCCCCCGCATTGTGCATAGACGCGGACAACAACAGAATGGCGGTGAAATAGCCGAATTTGGATTTTGACGAGTTCAATTTAATTCCCCTAAGTTTGATTGAGTTGGCTGACAAAGCAGATCGAAACCACACCATCTGTCTTTTCTGGATTAAAGCGTTTTCCGTGCCAATATCGTTTTTTTGATGTAAATCAAACAAATGAGGGTTTTAGCGAGGTCCATCACAGATTTGCAACAAGAGCTGCCAGCCAACGATGGCATGACATGTACTGCCAAACGCGTCATGTAGTCCGGCAACGGTTTTTCACCAGCCCACTACAAAAAAAGCCGATCCCGTTGGGATCGGCCATTCAAAAACATGCGCGGGAAATGATCCCAGAGTTACAGCCGAATTAACTTTCCCCGGCTCTGACCTCAAATTCAATTTTCCACTGTTGCTGCTCGCGCCGCGACACCGCGCGCAATTCCAGCGTGCCGACTTCGGTGACGGCGGAGGACAGATAGACCGGCACGATGTCGCCGGCGGCCCGGCCTTCTTCCGGCAAGGTGATTTCGATTTCGTCGAGCTCTTCCAACTCGTCGTCGTGCCAGCTTTCCAGCCGGGCGCCGACTTGGTCCTCGCGGCGGGTTTTGGAGCCGAAGAAGCGGAAGCGGACCGGTTCGCCGACGATCAAACCGAATTCGTCGTTGGGCAGGTTTTGCTCGGTGCCCTCTTCCATGCCGAACGGCGCGATGCACAGCGCTTCAATTTCCGGCGCCAAACCGGGCACCGCCGGCATTGCGCTTTCGACACCGACGTAATACGCCGCCGCCGTGCCGCCCTTGATGCGCACACCCTTACCCTGGCGGACAAAGCCATAATAGGCCGCGCCGCGCGCCACCGCTAAATCCAGATCGGCGCCTTGCAGCAAACGCGCATCCGGCGCTTGCTCGGCTTGCAGCCAGCCGTTGAGGATTTGCATCAATCGTTCGGCCAACACGCCGGCCTTCAACACGCCGCCATTGAACAGCACGGCGGTCGGATGCAAGAAGCTGGCGTGTTCAGGCAGATTCACCGCCTGGAATTCCTCGGTGGCCTGACGTTGACGCGCCAAAAACACCGCCAGATGGCGGGTAATACCGGCATCCTGAGCATATGGCAAACCGGCGCTGCGCAGACCGCTACGCGGCCGGCTGACCGGTTTGTCGCCGGCTTGGGCAAACGGTAGAAAGCCTTCGACCAATACCCGATTGAGTTCGTCGCGGGTCAATTCGGTGCGCAAGGTGCCGCCGATCAGCGACGAACCCCGGCTGGCGACCACCAGCGGCATGCTGCCCAGTTCCGGCTGGTTGAACAATTTTTCCTTGGCTTCCCGGCAGCCGTGGGTCAGCGATTGCACCTGCCAGGATTCCAGTTTCCTGCCGCTTTCCTGCTCCAGTTTGGCCTTGACCGTGTAAGCCAGCGCCAAATCCATGTTATCGCCGCCCAGCAGAATATGGTCGCCGACCGCGACGCGGGTCAATTGCAGATTGCCGTCCTGCTCGGTGACCGCGATCAGCGACAAGTCGGTAGTGCCGCCGCCGACGTCGACCACCAAAATCACGTCGCCGACCTTAACGTGGTTACGCCAGTCGCCTTCGCTGTTTTCGATCCAGCTGTACAGCGCGGCCTGCGGTTCTTCCAGTAATACGGCTTGGCCCAAGCCCACCGAGCGGGCCGCTTCGACGGTCAATTCCCGCGCGGCCGGGTCGAACGACGCCGGCACGGTGATGGTTACATCCTGGGATTCCAGCCGGTCTTCCGCAAAGCGGTGGTTCCAGGCATCGCGCAAATGTTGGAGATAAGCTTGAGTGGCGGCAAACGGCGAGATACGCTCGACCTCGTCCGGGGCTTCGGCCGGCAAGATCGGCTGCTTGCAATCCACTCCGGCATGGCATAGCCAGCTCTTGGCGCTGGCGACCAAGCGGATCGGCGTTTTGCTACCCAAATTGCGAGCGATTTCGCCGACCAGTTTGTCCGGCTTGGCGGTCCAGGGCAACGCGGTCGAGCCTTCGGCCAATTCGGCCGAGTGAGCCAGATAGGTGAACGAGGCCAGTTGCGGCTTGTCTTCGATGGTACCCGGCCCGGTTAACTGCGGAATCGCGAACACGTCGATGCGCACCTGATCGTCGCCGGCCTGCAAATCGACGTAGGACAGCACGCAATGGGTGGTACCCAGGTCGATGCCGACCGAATAGCGGGCACTCATAATTCCACCTCGGCCGGCGCGACGATTTTGGCGTTATGGCCTTCGGTCAGCTTGGGCAGGCGCAAATCAGTGACTTGCCAGCCTTTGTGCACCAGCGTGCCGGTGAACGGCGCCTGGCCGACGATGTTGCCGGTCAAGCGGAACGATCCGGCGTCAAAGCCCGGATTCAAGGTCACCCGGCTGCCTTCGGCATCGCTGCTGACCGGAGCCAACGTGAAATGCTCGTTGATGGCCTTGACGCAACCTTGATGCACCACTCGCGCCGCCGCGCCAATGTCCGCGTCGGAGAAGGCGCCGACGTCTTCTTTAATAAAGTCGATAAAGCGGGCTTCCTTTTGCAACAAACTCAGCAATTGCAGCGCGGCGTCCGGCGTAGCTTCCTTCAGAATCACCGGTTCCGGCGCGGGTGCTTGGACAATTTTTTCGACTTCGACGATTTTCTCGACGATCTTGATTTCCGGTTGCGGCGCCGGCGCGACAGGCGCCGGCACTTGGGCGGAGCGGGCCTTGTTGCAACGGCGCAGACCCAGCAGCACCGAAATCAATACGGCAATCAGCGTCAAAGCCAGCACTGCGGCGGTACCGGCCAGGCAGACATGCCACAAATCGAACGTGGTCGGGCGTAACGATAAATCGATGGTATAGGTATTCATGGTGTAAGGCGTGGTTGAGAACAAACCGCCCGAGGCGGCATTCGCGGCGGCAGCCGGCCGCCGCACGGAGAATTAGGGTTGGGCGCCGGCTTTTTTGGCGGCTTCGAGGTACATCAGTTCCTGCAACATGTTACGGGTGGTCTGGATGCGCAATTTTTTCAAATGGCGATCGGCCACGACACCCGGCACGCCGACATCGGTGTAAACCTTACGCATGTCGCCCAGCATGGGCTCGCAGAATTTGGCGATCGCGTCGGTGGCGTTACGGCTTTCCAATTTTTGGTTTTCCGGCTTGCGCATCTCGTCGACGACGCACTTTTTGTATTTGAATTGGGCTTGCTGGATTTTTTGAATGGTGTCTTCGCTCAGCGAGGTCTCGTTCCACTCTTCCTTGGCGGATTCTTCGGCGACGGCCCAATTCGCGGTCAGCAACAACGCGATCAACAGAATTTTCATGGTTTGGCTCCTGGCTTGAAAGTTTTTAGCCGGGATTTTACGCGATGGCGGCGGGATTGAACAATTGATGATCGCCCAAGCACCGGCGCCGGCGCGTCGAAGGAACAGTCCACCGCTGGCTCCCGGAGATCGGCGCGCGAAACGGCGAGCAATGGACGCGCTGAAGTGTCGATCTCCAGCTACCCACCGTCGGAAAAAACCAGGACGCCAAAAAACGCGACGCGACCTGGAAGATGGCCGCGCTGCTGTAAGGCACGGCCACCAGTTAGCAATCGCGCGGTGGTAAAAGAGGTCTCAGCTTCGAGCAGAGGCGTTCGTTCACGGCTCCAAAGCCCTTCCAAACCGAGTTTTAATACTCGATCCGCACCGAGCCCATAAACGTTCTGGGCGCGCCAACCTCTATGCCATTTCGGTTAAATGATGCCGGATAATATTCCTTATCCAACAAGTTATTGACATTGAATTGCGTGGTTAATGTGCTACCACCGACCTTCCAACTATAGCTGCTGAGCAAGTTGACCGTTGTATAACCCGGTAATACGGCAGTCGTTGCGTCAATATCGGTCTTTTGGGAGCTTCGGGTGATGACGCCCCCACCGAATTTTAAACCCTGAAATAGCCCTGATTGTAATTCGTAAGTCGAAAATAGGCTGCCGCCGTGCCGAGGAACACCCCGGAATCTGCGTCCAACTTCGCTTTCTCTGCCGACCGTAACAGTCGCATCTGGAGTGTATGCGTAGGAGCCAATAATATTCCAACCTGGAAGTACTTCGCCTTTAATATCAAGCTCCAGTCCAGCACTATTTGCTTCACCTATCGATAAATAATTTCCAGCTAGCTTTGGATCGGGAATCCTGACATTTTGTTTTGTAAGATCAAACCAAGCTAACGTTCCCATAAAGCGCTTGTCGAACAGCTCGGTCTTCAAACCGAATTCCCACTGCTGGGCCGTTTCAGGCTGAAGCAAATTGCCGCGTATTCCAAGGCTGCTAACCGATGTAAAGTTTTCGGAGTAACTGCCATACACGCTAAGTTCAGGCAGAGGTTGCCAGATCACGCCGCCACGCGGAGACAAATTGTCTTGACGCGGAACTTCGGACAGTCGGCCGTTGAAAATCGCACTCGATTCGGCGCTGTCATACCTGAAACCCGCGAGCATGTTTAGATGGTAAGGCAATTTGATTTGATCTTGCAGATATAAGCCGAACCAGTCGCTTGATTGAGAGAGCTGATTATTGTTGGCCAGATCGCCCAAGGCGGCCGGGAGGCCAAGATATTGTGGATTATAAATATTAATTCTATTACCTGAACCGGACACAAACCGCTGAATCGTATCGATCGAAGTGTGGTAATGATCTCCCCCCAATAATAGAGTATGTTTTAATCCGGCTGTATTGAAATGTCCGGTAAGGTTCACGCTATTGTAGTAAACCGGTTGATTCCCTAGGTCTTGCGACTGGTATAGTCCAAAGCGATTCACTGTTTTATTGTCAAAAAAACCTGTTACTGCTGAAGTCGCTCCGTTTTGCCCGATAAATTGCATGTTGAACCGATGGCTCAATGTCCAATTTTCGTTAAATGCGTGCGACCAATTCATGCCTACCATGATACGCTCGTACTCATAATTAACCGGTTCGCCCAAAAAACGGTTTTGCGGTAAATTGGCGGGTCGATTTTCGATGGCGGGTATGCCGCGGTCAAATACCACGTGGCCGGTGTCGTATTCCAATTCGAAATTTAATTGAGTCCTTGGGCTGATATTCCAAGTCACCATAGGTGCGATAAAAGTCCTTTCGCTATTAACGAAATCCCGGAATGAGTCGGCGCTTTTGTAGGCAAGGTTGAGTCGATAGAGTAACGATTTGTCGTCCGTGATTGGCCCCGTAGCATCGACAGTAGTACGATATAGATCATAAGAACCGAATTGCTGTTGCAACGAATAATAAGGCGTCGCCAACGGTTTTTTAGTTATGTAATTCACCACGCCACCCGGATTGGTCATTCCGTACAGTAAAGACGCCGGTCCTTTTAACACTTCGACACGCTCGGTATTAGCCAAATCTCGTCCGCCTATAATGTAGTCCGCCACGGGAAACGGCGCCCCATCTCGATAGTCTCCGCTCAAGCTGTTGAATCCACGACGCGTCGAGGACTCAAAAAAATCTCCCGAGCCGCTACTGCGATAAATGCCGCTCACGTAATCTAATGCATCGTTAGGACGTATTCCCTGAATATCTTCGATCACCTGTTTCGGCACAACCTGGATTGAATAAGGTGTTTCCATGATTGGAGTATCGGTTTTGGTAGCGGTAGCCGCGTTGGGCAGGCTGTAGTCGGGGTTGTAAGGGTCGGTAGAGTCGTAAGCGCTTCGGCCGATCACCGAGACTGGCGGCAGCGTGGTCGGGCCGGCGTTATTGTGCAGCTCGCCGGCCGGTTTGGGTTGCAGGCTGAGCGTGCCGTCGCCGGCCGCGACGGCTCTGAGCGGCGCGCCGCTCAACAGAATCGCGATGGCTTCCTC
>NZ_JBYMAP010000198.1:0-7279 GCF_057766305.1 Methylomonas sp. BG-2
TACCTCAATCCGCAAGATATACACCGCTTGTTCGACGACTATCGGCAGCACGGTACTTCGATACGCGACATGGTCAGGCCGTGGATACGCGGCGCTTAGCGGAGTTGCGCGCCGACAATCGCCGCCCGATCGGCGTTAGGCTACTTGAGTCGGCTGGGGAGTTGTTTGCGCGGCAATAAGTCTGCTTATCTGGCCGGGCCGGCATACCGCCAACGGCGAGATGGCGGCCATTGCCCCCGCGTTTGCCGAGTCATCCTCCTGTTGGGCGTGGGTTTGGATGCCCGGACCTTCAGTTTGTCCGGGACCGAATAGCTACGCGGGGATTTTTCCCTTGCCAGCGGTCCGGGCGCTTGTTAGGGTTGGCTGGCCCGGATGGCGGGCGTTCGGAATAGGTGAGCATATGACGATGGGTCTGTGGCGTGTGGCGTTCGCGGCGGTTGTCTGTGCGGTGTTTGCCCCTGGCTTGGCGACGGCGACCGAGATGACGCGCGAGCAAGTGGCGGCCGTGATTGCCGGCACCGGCGCGACGCAACGCCCGAAATTGACCGGCAAGGATTTGTCGGGACTGGATTTGTCCGGGTTGGACCTTCACGACGCGGATTTGTTTTCCGCCAATCTGGACGGTTGCCGTTTGGATGGCGCCAACTTGGCGAATGCCAATTTAAACCGCGCGCAATTGCGCGGCGCGAGTTTGCGGCAAGCGAAGTTGACCGGTGCCAGCCTCTATGCGGTCGTGTTGGACGGTGCCGACTTAAGCGGCGCCGATCTGAGCGGCAGCCGCATCATCGGTTTGTTGAACGGCGTGAACCTGAGCGGCGCGCTGCTGAGAGGGGCTAATTTGGGCGCGGATATGGCAAATCAGGGCATGGCGCCGGCTCGGGTCGAAATGAACAACGCCAAACTGCGCGGGGCGGACCTCAGTGACGCCAACCTGATGCACGGGATTTTGACCTACGCGCAATTCCACGGCGCCAACTTAAGCCGGGCCAATTTGCGTTGGGCCGATTTGGCGGGCGCCAATCTGAGCGATGCCGTCGTCGACGGCGCCGATTTCCGCAATGCCAATTTCGACGGTACCAGTCTGCGTGGCGTCAAGGGCGCCGATTCCGCGGCAGGCATGGATTAACGCGTCTTTCGCTCGTTTACCTTCCTCTCCACGCTTTTCGGGGACGCGTTTGCTCGTGCTCCGGAAAGCAACTTCTAAAGACCTTCCCGTCCGAATCGGATTACAATAGCGGCTATTTACGTTTAACCCCGGTATCGCCCCGCCGATGCCGATAGTCAGGAGCGCAATTGGCCGACAGAATCATTCGAATCGCGACCCGACAAAGTCCGTTGGCTTTGTGGCAGGCAGAACATGTCGCGGCCCGGCTCCAACAAGCGTTTCCCGGATTGCGAACCGAATTGGTCAAAATGGTGACGCGCGGCGACAAAATCCTCGACGCGCCGCTGGCTAAGGTGGGCGGCAAGGGCCTGTTCGTCAAGGAGCTGGAGCAAGGGATGCTGGACGGCGCGGCCGATATCGCGGTGCATTCGATGAAGGATGTGCCGGTGGAATTTCCCGCTGGGCTGCATCTCGCCGTGATTCTGGAACGGGAGGACCCCACCGATGCCTTCGTATCCAATCGTTACCGCGATTTGGCCGAATTGCCGGCCGACGCTCGTATTGGCACATCCAGTCTGCGCCGACAATGTCAAATCAAGGAAAAATTCCCAAAAGCGGATATTCTCAGCCTGCGCGGCAACGTCAATACCCGGCTGGCTAAACTCGATGCCGGGGAATACGACGCGATCATTCTGGCGTCGGCCGGCCTGAAACGCTTGGGATTGGCGGAGCGGATCACGTCGGCGTTGGCGCCGGAGCAAAGTTTGCCGGCGATGGGGCAAGGCGCGATCGGCATCGAATGCCGTAGCGACGATGCTGAGATTCACGACTATCTGAAAGTGCTGCACGACGAGGCCACCAGCATCCGGGTCAGTGCCGAGCGGGCAATGAATGCTCGCTTGAACGGCGGTTGCCAGGTACCGATCGCCGGTTTTGCCGAAATTCGCGGCGAAAGCCTGTTGTTGCGCGGTTTGGTCGGCAGTCCGGACGGTTCGGTACTGTACCGGGCCGAAGCCGAAAGCGGATTGGCGGACGCAACCGCGCTGGGCGATCGCGTAGCCGACGCGCTACTGGAGCAAGGCGCGGACCGGATTCTGCGCGAGTTGTATCAGTGACGCCGAGTTTGCGCGGCGCCCGGATCTTGGTCACTCGGCCGGCCGCGCAAGCCCCGCGCTTATGCGGCTTGATCGAAGGCGCCGGCGGACAGGCCATCCGGTTTCCGGTTCTGGAAATCGTCGCCGAGCCGCTGGCCGACTCAGTCATGACGCTCGCCGCCGCCAGCGATTGGCTGATTTTTACCAGTACGAACGCTGTGGATTTTGCTATCGCCGCGTTCGGTGGCAAAATGCCCGGCTTGCATCGGCCGAGGATTGCCGCGGTGGGCGAGGCGACAGCCGGCGCGTTGCGCGCGGCGGGATGGCCGGTTGATTGCGTGCCGGCCAGCGATTTCAGCAGCGAGGGCTTGTTGGCCGAGGCGGCGATGCAAGCGGTCGCCGGCCAGCGATGTGCCATCGTGCGCGGAGTCGGCGGTCGCGAAAAACTGGCCGAGGCGTTGCGCGCTCGCGGCGCTGAAGTGACGTATCTGGAGGTTTATCGGCGGGTCAGGCCCGCGACCGATACGGCGGAGCTGGTGACGGCATTGGCGGCGGACCGCTTGAACGCCACCACGATTACCAGCCTGGAAGCCTTGGAGAATCTACTGGCCATGTTGGATGAAATCTCGGCCGCGGCATTGCGGGCCTTGCCGTTGGTCGTGGTCAGCGAACGGATAGGCGCGGCCGCGACGGAGCTCGGATTTTCCAGCGTGGCGGTGTGTCGGCAACCGGCCGACGCGGCGATTTTAGAGACCTTGACGACGATATTGAACGGGGAAAACAGTGGCGGAAGTAACTGAAGAACAACAACAAGAAAATCAAGCCCCCACCGTGGTGGTAAAAAAGTCTCTCGCCGGTTTGTGGATAGGTATCGTGGCGATTCTATTGGTGATTGGCTTGGCGGCGGCCGGCTTTTACTTTTTTCAGCAATTGCGGACCAGCCAGGATACCGAAAACAATCAGGACAATCTGAAGCTGATAGAAGTCGATAAGGAAATCAATGGCCTGCAGGAGCAGCTGTCCGGCTTGCAGTCGCAGATCGCCAATCTGAACGCCGAAATGACCGGCAAGGACAACCACTTTACCCAAACGCTGACTGACTTCTCCAAACTCCATGAGGAGCGGCTGGAAACCGCCCGCAAGGAGCTGGAAGCCTCGATTCAAATTTTACAACGGCAATTTGGCAAGACCCGTAGCGACTGGTTGTTGGCCGACGCCGAATACCTACTGACCGTCGCCAACCAGCGCCTGCATTTGGTCGGCGACGTTCATACCACCCGCGAAGCGCTGGAGGCCGCCGATCAACGTTTGCGGGAAAGCGGCGACGCGGCGGTTTTCAAGGTTCGCGAACAAATCGCCAAGGAGCTGGCGTTGCTGAACAGCGCGACAGTGCCGGACATTGTCGGCATTTACGCCGGTATCCAACACTTACAGGACGCGGTCGAAGGCTTATCGGTATTTTTGCCGCATGCCGGCAAGCAACCGGAAAAGGCCGAGCCGAGCAATGACTTGTCCGAAAATGGCCATGAAATTCTCCAACAAGTCGCCAAGCAATTGGAAGGGTATGTCGTGTTACGCCATACCGAGCAACCGGTCAACGCCATTCTGACTCCCGAGGAAGCGCACTTCCTCAAGCAACAGTTGAAGGTCCGGCTGGAAATGATCGAGATCGCGCTGGTTCAGCAAAACGACACCTTGTTCGCCAGCAGCATCGCAGACGCCAAGCAATGGTTGAAGAAAAACTTTGCCGAAAACCAAAAGACCGAGCAATTTGCCGCCGAATTGGACAAACTTGCCGCCGTGCAAATCCGCAGCCAATACCCGGACGTTTCCGGCTCGTTGAAATTGCTGAAGGACATCGGCAAGCTGCGCCTGGAAACCGACAAGGCCATCATGACCGGTACACCGGCCGAATCGGCCGCCCAGCCCGCCTCCGGCAACGCTCAGCCATAAGCGAGTACAGTCATGAAGAATCTGATGTATTTTCTCGGTTCGCTGCTGACCGCCGTTCTGGTCGCGTTTTTATTGCATAGCTGGCTGGCCGAGCATAACGATCCGGGTTACGTGCTGATCGGCTTCGGGCATTGGTCGTTGGAAACCTCGCTGACCGTGTTTACCGTCGGCCAAGTGTTGGGTTTTTTCGTGTTGTATAGCCTGTTCCGGCTGCTGGGCGTGTTAATTCGGATGCCGGGGCACATTAGCAAGCGTAGGCGGACGATTCGCTTCAATCGCTCGCAGGAGGCGCTGGTCGCCGGTTTGGTCGATGCGGCGGACGGCAATTGGGAAAGCGCCGAAAAAGTACTGATCAAGCATGCCGCCCACAGTGGCGCGCCGCTGCTGCATTACCTGACCGCGGCGCGGGCGGCGCACTCGCGGGGGGCCATGGACAAGCGCGACGAGTACCTTAAAAAAGCCGCCGAACAATCCTCCGACACCGATTTGATCGTCGGTCTGACTCAGGCGGAACTGCATTTGTCGGAGAAGCAGTTCGAGCAAGCCTTGCAAGCTCTCGGCAAATTGCATTCGATCAACCCCGGCCACGCCAGGGTGCTGAAAATGATGCATCAGGCCTACCAGCACTTGGGCGACTGGGAAGGCTTGAGCAAGTTGTTGCCGACCTTGCAACAGCACAAAATCCTGATGGAAGCCGAAGTCAAATTGTTGGAAACCGAGACCTATAGCCGCTTGCTGAAGCAGGCCGCCGCCGGCAACGACGAGCAAGCCATCGCCGCTTGTTGGGCCGATGTGCCCAACCACATCAAGGTCGTGCCGGGCATCGCCAATATTTACTTCGCGGCGATGATTGCCGCCGGTGCCGGGGTTCGCGTCGAAGACGCCATCATGGCGCAATTGGCCAAACATTGGGACGAAACCTTGCTGGCCTTGTACGCGACCATAGACACCGGTGACGGTGCCAAGCAATTGCAAGGCGTAGAACAGTGGCTGGCGGTTTATCCGAACAGCGCGGTTTTGTTCCAGGTATTGGGCCGTTTGGCGCTGAAAGCCGGCCAAATGGAAAAGGCCGAGCAATATCTATTGAAAAGCCTGCATATCGAGGCCAGCGTGGCCGCTCACCAGTTGCTGGGCGAAGTATTTTTCGCCAAGGGCGACAAGGATCAGGCTTGCGACTATTTCAAACGCGGTATCGAGCTCGCTGCGAACGAAATGATCAGCGGTCTGAGCTGACAGCCTATCGGTGTCGGAATTATCCGCAGTCAATAGTCATACAGGAAATGTCGTCGGCGACATTGCGGTCGCCGATATGCGCGGTCAACGCTTGCGTTAATTCGGCCACTCGGCGCGCCGCCGGCGCGGCGGCGGTAATCTCCAGCAACCTTTCCCGGCCGAACGGCTGACCATCGCCGTTTTCGGCGGCAATCAAACCGTCCGAATACATCAGCAATTGGCAGCTTTGCGGCCAATGCCAGACTTCGCAGCGGTCGCTGAATTCCCGATCGCTGACGGTTCCGGCCGGCGGGTGGCGGGATTCGAAGCGGAACAACGGTTGGCCGTCGCCGTCCAGCGCCAGCAAATCCGGCAGACCGCCATTCCATAACTCGATCGCATTCCGCTGACTGTCCACGATACCGACCGCGATGGCGACGGTATGGCCCGGCGGCATTTGCACGCCCAACAAGCGGTTGATTTCCCGAATAATCACCGGAATCGACAAGCCTTTCTTGGTCATCGATTGAAACGCCTGGTGTATGATCACGGTGGGCAGCGCCGCCGCCAAACCTTCGCCGCAAGCGTCGGCCAGCATGAAATAGATTTGGCCGCTACTGATGCGCCGCGCCGACAGCAGATCGCCGCTGAAGCGTTGCGCCGGCATCAGCCACACCGCCAGACTGCGGTCGTTCAAATCGTTTTGGCGGGTCATCCGCTCGATCAAACCCTGCAAAAACAACTGTTCGGCTTCGTTTTGGTCGCGATAGGCCTGCAGTTGCCGGCTGTCTTCGACGATGCGCTTTTGCATCGCCACCGAACGTTGCGCCGACAGCAACTTGGCGCTGAGCACCGCTTGGTTGAAGGGTTTGGGCAAATAGTCGTCGGCGCCGGCTTGCAGGCCATTGACCACGTCGTTGATTTCGGCCAGCGCGCTGATCGCGAAGATCGGCACCCAACGGTCGGTGGCCTCGGCGCGGATGGCCCGGATCGCATCCAGACCGTTCATCCTGGGCATCATGATGTCCATCAAGATCAGGTCCGGGGCTTCGCGCCTGAACAGGTCAACCGCTTGCTCGCCATCCTCGGCCAACACCACCTCGTGCTGCATTCGGGCCAGCAGCTTTTGTAACAAGATCCGGTTTTCCAGAACGTCGTCGGCGACGAGGATTTTCATGGGCGGGTGGGTTTGGCGGTAAAGCGGGAAGTCTAGCCTAAACGAACCAGCGATCCCACATCCCATCGACCTTTTTAATCACATCTTCATGCTGTAGCCGACTGAAATAGCCGGTAGGATATTTCGTTAGAGCCGGCTCCGAGAAATTGCACAGCCGGTAAAGTGAAACACCCTGCTACGTTTGAAAGTCCGCCAGGACCAAGCCACGGCGCGGAAGATGTCCAAAAAACCGAGAAGAAAACATTCACCGGCCTTCGAAGCCAACGCGGCGTTGGCGGGCGACAAAATCCCGGCCCAATTGACCCAAACATTCGAGGTTGATCAAATGCGGATGGTCGATTGGCAAGAACCGTCAGCGGCGGGCGGCCGAGGTGTTCGAAAAGTCCGCCGACTCCGAATCGCTGCCGGTCGGTCTGCAAGCCCCGCATGCGAAAATCGGTCAACTGACGTTGGATGTGTCTATTCCAGTTCAAACCAGCCACCGGTTCCGATGCAAACCGCTCCATCGATTCCGATACATTACGCCAGGATTGAATGACAGTTTTTGGGCGTGGCAAATTGGAGCAATCGACCCGTTGCAGTCAATGAAAATTAATTTGAAAAGACAAGAAAAGGCTAATAAGCTGACAATCAAATGCAAATTGGATAAGTTGAAGTAATCGTACATCACGAAGCCAGCGCACCATTTCACTCTTTGTTAATCAGCTATGAGGCAATAGGGCGAGAGGGATTTATACT
>NZ_JBYMAP010000199.1:0-7167 GCF_057766305.1 Methylomonas sp. BG-2
TTCAGTCCCGGCAATGCGGTAAAACCGTATACCATCCGCGCGGGGACCGCGCGCCACCCGCCGCCGTCGTTTAGTTAACAACCGTATGACCACGCTGCCGCAAACAACTGTTGTACGCACTTTTGAAGCGGTCCTCGGCCTGAATGCCTTGCTTGGAAGCACCGCCTATGCCACCCGCGGCCGCGCCTATCGCCGCTCCGGTCGCCGGATTTCCGACGATCGCGCCCAACGCGGCGCCGCCGGCAGCACCGATCAAGCCGCCGACGCCGGCGCCGATCGCGGTTTCCTTGGCGGTACCGCCGGCGGCTTGCTCGGCCAGTTGCCGGCATTCCTGCATGTCTTGATTCAGACGATAGCTATTTTTGTCGTTGTAGGTATCGACGGTCGGGGTCCAGCCGGTTTGGCTGGCGCAACCGGACAATCCAAGCGCGATAACGCCCAAGCATGAAAACGTGCGTATCGTCCTCATCTGTTCATCCCATTGCCCAACCAGGAACCCGCCGCCGCGCCGATGCCGGCGGCCAGAGGATCGCCGCGGCCCATTTCATAACCCAACGCACTACCCACCACGCCGCCGACCAAACCGGACGGGTTGCGCTGGTCGTAATACCCGTAGCGCACCGGCGGGGGTGGCGGAGCGTAATAAACCGGCGGCGCGGGCACGTATTGCACGACCGGAGCCGGCACATACACTCTTTCCACCGGATACGCCGGATAGTAGTCGCGCTGATAACGGTGATGGTGATGATGGTGGTGGCGATGATGATGTTCGCCCCAGCCGTCATCGGCGATGGCCGTGAATGAAAAGGCGATACCCAATATTGCTAAGCTTGATAATCTGAACATTGCACTCCCTCATTGGAAAATTATTCAGTTGCGAAAAATTCTAAAGACGGGGGCTTAAAGCAAAATTAAGGCGACATTATGAAACGATTAAGACGGTGAAACGGAACCGCCTCTCGGCGCTAACGATCGTCCTCGGGGACGGCCGGCGCTTGCCAGCTCCCGCGTTCGCGGGCATCCATGACGGTTTTCCAGCCTTCCGCGACATCCTGGCGGGTCAGGCCCAAGCGTTCCAATATCGAATCCAGCATGCCGGGCGTTTCCAAGCCGGGTAAACCGGGTAAGGTCGGTAATGTCGGAGCAGGCGCTTTGGCTTTCGGCGCGATGATCACATTCCCGGCGATCGGCAGCTTGCCGGCATGCCGGCAACGGGCCGCGTCGTCGGTATACAACATTTTACCGTCCACCAGACATTTGACCGGCTCCGCGGCGAGCGCCGCACCGGCGATCAGACTCAAGATCAGCGTTAAACATCTACTCATCGGGATATGTCCTCCGGCCCGCAATCCAGACCAAATGACGCGTCAGGTCTCGTCAATCGCCAGCCACTGTTTGGCCGGCGGGGCTTGATAGTCCGCGTAGCGTTCCAACAACGCATCGGGTTCGTCGGCGACGATCAATAGTTCGCGTTGCGCTGGCTTGACGAATTGTTCGGCGCGCACATGGTCCAGAAACCCGATCAGACCGTCGTAATAACCCGCGATGTTCAACAATCCGCAAGGCTTGCAGTGAAAGCCCAATTGCGCCCAAGTCCAGATTTCGAACAACTCCTCCAAGGTACCGATACCGCCCGGCAACGCGACGAATCCATCGGCCAATTCCGCCATTCGCATCTTGCGCTCGTGCATCGACGCCGTCACGTGAAGTTCAGTCAAGCCCGCGTGCGCGACTTCCTTATGCGCCAGCGCCTTCGGAATCACGCCGACGGCCTCGCCGCCCAACGCCAAAACCCGATCGGCAAGCGCGCCCATGATGCCGATGCCGGCGCCGCCGTAAATCAAACGAATGTTCCGCCGCACCATCGCCTCGGCAAGCGCGTTGGCGCCGGCGACGTAAGCCGGTAAACGGCCCGGACTGGAACCGCAATATACGCAAAGACCGCGAAACGACATTATGCCTCCCATCCGACCGGAAATAGTGGTTGAAAGTGTAGCGCAACGCCGGCCGGCCGCCGCCAAGCCAGGCTGCGATAACGGAATCAGCCGATACCCGCCGCGCGTTTATTTGTGGTAAAACCAAATCAAGGCAACGGCCTCAGCGACACGGCTATAATTCGACAGGGAGCGGCACGAGCCGGCGCGGACCGGGGCAACACCAACCCAATATAATAATGAACGTAACCCGCGGCTTATATTTCCGTTTGATCTGGGGCATCGTCCTGATCGATATCCTCGCCGTATCGGTGACCGCTCTAGCCTTGCGCCACAGCTATACCGCCTACCGGCAACGCGCCGAAGTCGCCACCCAAAACCTGGCCCGAGTCATCACCCAAACCATCGAAAGCACGATCGACCAAGTCGATTTGGGACTGCAACTGGCGGCCGAGCGGATAGAGCAGCAACTTGCCGCCGGCCGAGCGGACCCGGCGGACTTATCGGCGCATATGACCTGGCTGCAGACCAAGCTGCCGTGGGTGATCGGACTGCGAGCCACCGACGCCCGCGGCACAGTGGTGTTCAGCACCGACATCCCCAAGGAATCCCCGCCCAGCATGGCGGATCGCAGGTACTTTACCGAGCTGCGCGATCATCCTGAGTCGGGACTGTTCATTAACCAGCCGGTCATGTCGCGGATCAATAAAACCTGGGTCGTCAATTTCGCGCGGCGCTTGCGGATGCCGAACGGCGATTTTGCCGGCGTGGTATTCGCCAATATCTCGTTGGCCAATTTCGGCAACATGCTCAGTCGTATCGATGTCGGCCCGCGCGGCGCGATCAATTTGCGCGACACCGACCTGCGCTTGATTACTCGCCTGCCGTTCTCCGGCGACATCGCCAGCATCATCGGATTGCAAGACATTTCCGAGGAATTCAAATCCGAACTGAGCAAGAATCCGCGGCAAGGCACCTTTCAAAGCCCCCACAGTTTCGACGGTACCGCCCGGATTGTGTCGTTTCGGCGAGTCGACAGCTATCCACTCTATGTCAGCGTCGGTCTCGCCGAAATTGATTATTTAGCCGAATGGCGCGACGAGGTCTGGCAAATCGCCGGTTTGGTGGTGGTGTTCATCGCCATATCCTGGATCGGCGCCTGGCTAATCCTGAGGGCGTGGCGGCAACAGCAACACATCATCGAACATCTGGCCGCCGAAGAGGAAAAATTCCATATCGTTGCCGATTATCCCTACGACTGGGAATATTGGCTAAGCGAGAACGGTAAATTGAGCTATATGTCGCCCTCCTGCGAACGCATTACCGGGTATCCGCCGGAATACTTCATCGCGAATCCGGATCGATTGCACGACGTCGTATATAGCGAGGACCGCGATCCCTATTCTCTGCATCGCCACGATGCCGGGCACGCCAGACCGGCGGAACTGGATTTCCGCGTCGTGCGCCGGGACGGCGAAGTCCGTTGGATTTCGCACTGCTGCCAAGCCGCGTTCAGCCGCGACGGCCGCTACATCGGCCACCGGGTATCGAATCGCGACATCACCGATCGGCGCTTGTTTGAGCATGAGATCAACCGACTGGCCCAAGCCGCCGACCAAAATCCGGTCGGCATTCTGATTACCGAGCGCGACGGCACCGCCATCTATACCAACGCCGCCTACACCCGCATCACCGGTTACCGCTTCGGCGAAATCTACGGTAAAAGCCACCGCGAACTGATCGCTTCCGAATTGACCGAAGCCGAATTCGCCGACAGCCTGAAAACGGTCAAGGCCGGCCGGCTCTGGCAAGCCGAACTGCTCAACCGCCATAAAAACGGCGAACTGCGCTGGGAACAGATCATCGCCTCGCCGATCTTCGACAGCGAGTTCAAAGTGGGCAACTTTCTCTATCTGCGCACCGATATTTCCGAGCAAAAAGCTCTGCGCCAACAATTGCAATTGCTGAATGACGCGATGGACCAAGTCGGCGAAACCGTGTTTTTGATGGCCGAGGATACCGCCGGATTTTTGTACGTCAACCAAAGCGCTACCAGCGTACTGGGGTACAGCCGCGAAGAGTTGCTCAACCAAGTCACGGTATTCGATATCGATCCGGATTGGTCGCCGGCCCGGTTGGCCGAATTCTGGCCGCGTTTGCGCGATCAACGCCGAATTCGATTCGAAACCAGCCATCTGGCCAAGGACGGCCGACTTATCCCGGTCGAAATTACCGCCAATATCGTTGAATACGCCGGCAAGGTCTACAACTTGACGATCTGCCGGGACATCAGCGAGCGCAAGCGCAATGAAGATGAATTGCGGCGTTTGAACCGGGAACTGCAGGCGATCGGCAGTTGCAATCAGGTTCTGCTGCGCACGGACACCGAACAGACACTGCTCGACGAAGTGTGCCGTATCGTCTGCGAACAAGCCGGTTACCGAATGGCCTGGGTCGGTTTGTTGGTCCACGACGCCGAACAATCGGTCAAGCCGGTGGCCTGGGCCGGCGCCGAACTCGGCTATCTGCACAACGCCAATCTGTCCTGGGGCGACAACCAACGCGGCCAAGGCCCCTGCGGCCTGGCCATTCGGACCGGACAAGTCGTGTACGTGCAAGACATCGCCAGCGATCCGTTGATGGCGCCGTGGCGACAAGCATCGTTGCGGCGCGACTATCAATCCTGCATTGCGTTGCCGTTAAAGGACGCCGGGAATGCCGTATTCGGAATCCTGTTGATTTATGCCGACCGGGTGGGCAGCATTACGCCGGCCGAGATCCGCTTGTTGGGCGAACTGGCCAACGATCTGGCCTTCGGTATCGGCGTGCTGCGCGCCCGAGAAGAACGTCAACTGATGGAAGCGAGACTGCACGATTCCGAAGAGCGCCTGAGACTGACGCTGGAAGCAACGCAGATCGGCATTTGGGATTGGGATATCGAAAACGACCGCTGGTACGCTTCGCCCGCCTATTTCACGATGCTGGGCTATCAGCCGCAAACCGGTCCCGGCGATCGGCAGGAATGGATCAACAGGCTACATCCCGACGACCGCGTCAGAGTTCTCGACAAAATCCAAAGCGTGCTGACGGACGGCTTTCGGGAATATCAGTACGAAGCCCGGCTGCTTCACGCGGACGGTCACTACCGCTGGCAGCAAGTGCGCGGTTTCGGTATACGCCGCGACAGTCAGGGCAAGGTCACTCGGGTGCTCGGTACCCGCATGGACATCCACGAACGCAAACTGGCCGAACAAGCCACGCGCGACAGCGAAGCCAAATACCGGCGTATCGTCGATACCGCCGCCGAAGGCATCTGGGTCGTGGACGGCGCCGGCCTCACCCGCTTTGTCAACGGCCGGATGGCGGAACTGGTCGGCTACCGGACCGAGGAACTGGTCGGCCGGCCAATGAGCGATTTCATGCCGGCCGAAGACGCCGACGATCACTTGGAAAAACTCAATCGTCGGCGCGCCGGTATCACCGAGAGTTACGAGCGGCGTTTTCTGACTCGGCGCGGCCAGCTGATCTGGGCGCAAGTTTCGGCGGCGCCGGTGTTCGACGATGACGGCGTTTTCCAGGGCTCGTTGGCGATGGTCACCGACATTAGCGAACGCAAGCATAACGAAGAAGAATTACGGCGGTACAAGGATCACCTCGAAGACACGGTGCTGCAGCGCACCGCCGAATTGTTGGAAGCCCGCGACGCGGCCGAAGCCGCGAATAAAGCCAAAAGCGTGTTTTTGGCGAATATGAGCCACGAATTGCGCACGCCGCTCAACGCGATCCTAGGGTTTTCCGGACTGCTGCGGGCCGATGCGCAATTGACCGATCACCAGCGGGACAATCTGGACATCATCAATCGCAGCGGCGAACATTTATTGAATCTGATCAACGACGTGCTGGAAATGGCCAAAATCGAGGCCGGCCACTTGCAGTTGGAAATTGCCCCGTTCGATCTCGGCGGTTTAATTCGCGATGTGACCGAATTGATGCGGGTGCGCGCCGAGGAAAAAGGTCTGCGCCTGACATTGGACCAGTCGTCCGAGTTTCCGCGCTACATCAGGAGCGACGAATCGCGCTTGCGGCAAATCCTGATCAACCTAATCAACAACGCCATCAAATTCACCGAACAAGGCGGCGTCACGGTCAGGCTGGGCGTCCAGGAAAACGCCCGCCACCACCTGATTATCGAGGTGGAAGACTCCGGCGCGGGCATCGCGCCGCAAGACCGCCAGCGCCTGTTCGAACCCTTCATCCAGCTCGCCGACAGCCATTCGCCGCAAGGCGGCACCGGCCTCGGCTTGGCGATCACCCGCCAATTCGTCGAGATGCTGCACGGCCGGATCGAGGTCGACAGTCAGCCCGGCAAAGGTTCGCTGTTCCGCGTCGAATTACCGGTCGAGCTGGCGGATACCGTCGCCGTGCTCGGCCAACGCGCCGACAGCCACGGACCGATCGCCAGTTTGGCGCCCGGCCAACCCCGCTACCGCATCCTGATCGTCGAAGACCAGCCGGAAAACCAGTCCTTGTTGAGCCGGTTGATGGCCAACCTGGAATTGCCGGTGAAAATCGCCGAAAACGGCAAGCAAGGCGTCGAGTTGTTCGAAACTTGGCGGCCCGATTTGATTTGGATGGATAGGCGCATGCCGGAAATGGACGGCATCGAGGCCACGAAGCGCATCCGCCAGTTGCCGGGCGGCGATGCCGTCAAAATCGTCGCGGTGACCGCCTCGGCCTTCAAGGAACAGCAACGGGAAATGCTGGACGCCGGCATGGACGACTTCATCCGCAAGCCCTACCGGTTCCAGGAAATTTACGATTGCCTGGCCAAGCAATTGAACCTGGAATATGTTTACCTCGGCGCGCCGCCGCGCAGCACGCCAGCCGATAACGAACCCGACATCGAACGCTTGGCGGCGCTGCCGGCACCGCTAAGATTCCATTTGCGCGCGGCCCTGGAAAGCCTGGACGCCATGCGCATCGCCACCGCGATCGCCGGAATCGCCGAAGTCGAGTCCGATCTGGCGCTAACCCTGAGCCGATGCGCCGACTATTTTGACTACCCGACGATACTGTCCGCGCTGGATCGCTGCGCCACCGAAACGCGGGCGCCGAAAAACTAACCGCGCCGGACCGGGGCAACCTTCGGCCCGGTCCGGCGCGGCTGACAGCTACCCGCCGATGCGCTCGGCATTGTCAGTACCGGCGACCGGCCATCGCTGGAAATTCGTCC
>NZ_JBYMAP010000200.1:0-7106 GCF_057766305.1 Methylomonas sp. BG-2
TGTGACGCCTTATCTTGATCGCGGCGTATTTGTTCGCTTAAAAGATTTCAATCTATTTGCACAGGCCCACCTGGCCTTCGGCACAGTAAGTTGGCCGGGCGAGTTGGATATAGCCCCGGAAACGCTTTATTTGCGCTCTCAACCGCAATCGATGGTTGTTTCACCGCCCTCCGATTCACTTGATTCACTGGTGCAACAATGAGCACCAAAACAACGCTTCAATATCTCAACGATGATTCTGGCGGCTTCCATCTGTATGGTGATTGTCTGGACGCGATGAGCATGGGCGACACCGATGCCCCCGTTTATCTGGAGTTGAATGGCGTCGAATTTACGGCTACCTCTCCGGGCACTGTTACAGTGCGCATTCCACGGCCTTGGGCTATTAAACTGGGCCTGATTCTCGCCACATCAACATAAACGGCACATGATCAGCTTGCACAGGGAAGTCAATTTCGAGAATGAAATCTGCGAACACCTCGCCGCCAACGGCTGGCTGACTGCGCAAGGCGACGCAGCCCGCTACGACAGAACACGGGGGCTATTTCCGGAAGATGTGCTGGCATGGATAAAAGCCACCCAGCCGCAGGCATGGGAAACACTGGAAAAGAACCACGGCGCACAGGCCGGCGACGTGTTGCTTGGTCGGTTGCGGGATTCCATCAATCAACGCGGCACGCTGGATGTTTTACGCCACGGCATTGAATTAATAGGGTTGCGGCAACCCTTGATGCTGGCCCAATTCAAACCGGCGTTGGCCATCAATCCGGATATTCTGACCCGCTATGCCGCCAACCGGCTGCGAGTGGTGCGGCAATTGCGCTATTCGCTGCATAACGAAAACGCCATTGATCTTGGCCTGTTTCTAAATGGCATTCCGGTAGCCACGGCGGAACTGAAAACCGACTTCACCCAATCGGTGGATGATGCGATTGACCAATATCGCTTCGACCGTGAGCCTCGGCCGAAAGGTCAAGGCAACCCCGAACCTTTGCTGTCCTTCCCCAATGGGGCTTTGGTGCATTTTGCGGTCAGCAATAGCGAAATCTATATGACGACGCAGTTGGAAGGCGCGGCCACCCGTTTTCTGCCGTTTAATCGGGGAAATAATGGCGGAGCTGGAAATCCGGCTAATGAACATGGGCATCTCACCGCCTATCTCTGGGAAGATATTTGGGCACGGGATAGCTGGCTGGAGATTTTAGGGCGGTATCTGGTCGCGCAGAAAGACCAGAAAAACCAAATCAAGAAAATCATCTTCCCGCGTTTCCATCAGTTGGGCGGTACCCGCAAGCTGCTGGCTGCTGTGTTGCAGGAAGGGGCGGGCGGTAAATACCTGATCCAGCATTCGGCCGGCTCCGGCAAAACCAATTCGATTGCATGGTCGGCGCACTTTCTGGCTGATTTGCACTCGGCAACTGCTCCATGCGTTGCTCTACCTTCTGCATCCATGCAGTCGAATGCCGCCCATGAAAAGCTGTTCGATACCGTACTGGTTGTCTCCGACCGCAATGTGTTGGATAGTCAGTTACAGGAAGCGATTTTCGATTTCGAGCGCACGGCCGGCGTGGTCGCCACCATTAAAGGCGAATCCGCCAGTAAAAGCGGCGAATTAGCAACGGCGCTATCGGGCGGCAAGAAAATCGTGGTTTGCACTATCCAGACCTTCCCCTTTGCACTCAAGACCGTGCAGGAGCAAGCCGCCACCCACGGCAAACGCTTTGCGGTGATTGCCGATGAAGCGCATTCGTCGCAAACCGGCGAAGCGGCCGCCAAGCTGAAAGCGGTGTTGTCGGCGGAAGAGTTGCAAGAATTGACGGACGGCGGCGAAGTCAGCACCGAAGACCTGTTGGCCGCGCAAATGGCCAACCGTGCCGCCGAGAACAGCATTACCTATGTCGCCTTCACCGCTACGCCCAAGGCCAAGACCTCGGAGCTGTTCGGTCGTCGCCCGAATCCGGATTTACCGGCCGGTGCTGATAACCTGCCGGCGCCGTTTCATGTCTATTCGATGCGCCAAGCCATCGAGGAAGGCTTCATCCTCGATGTGTTGAAGAACTACACGCCTTATAAGCTGGCCTTCAAACTGGCGCATGACGGCAAAGAATGGGATGACAAGGAAGTCGAGCGCAGCGAAGCCCTGAAAGGCATCATGCGCTGGGTGCGGCTGCATCCCTACAATATCAGCCAAAAGGTGCAGGTGGTGGTCGAGCATTTTCGCGAGAATGTCGCGCCGTTGCTGAATGGCAAAGGCAAGGCCATGGTGGTGGTCGGCAGTCGCTTGGAAGCGGTGCGCTGGCGGTTGGTGATTGATAAATACATTAAAGAAAACGGCTACAAAATCGGCACACTGGTGGCCTTTTCCGGCGAAGTGAACGACCCGCAATCCGGCGCTGACCCCTTCAGCGAAACCAGTCACACCATGAACCCCGCCCTGAAAGGGCAGGACATCCGCGAGGCGTTCAATACCGACGATTATCAAATCCTGTTGGTCGCCAATAAGTTTCAGACCGGCTTTGACCAGCCCTTGTTGTGCGGCATGTATGTCGATAAACGGCTGGCCGGTATTACCGCCGTGCAAACGCTGTCCCGTCTTAATCGTGCTCATCCGGGCAAAGACACCACCTATGTCGTAGACTTTATTAACGATCCGGAGGACATTCTCGCCGCCTTCCTTACCTATTATGAAACCGCCGAACTCTCGAATGTGACTGACCCGCATCTAGTGTTCGATTTGCGCATGAAACTGGATGGAGCCGGCTTTTACGACGAGTTTGAAGTCAATCGCGTGGTGGAGGTCGAGTTTAATCCGAATGCCAAACAAAGCGAGTTGGCCGGCGCACTGGAGCCGGTGGTGTCGCGACTGTTGCTGCGTTACAAAGCAGTCCAGGACAAGCTGAACCTTGCCAAGGCCAACGAAGACGGCAAAGCGGCGACCGATGCGCAAAACGAATTGGACGCGTTGATACTGTTCAAGCACGACATGACCGCTTTCCAGCGCATGTATGCCTTCCTGTCGCAAATCTTCGATTACGGCAACACCGCTATTGAAAAGCGCTTTATCTTCTACCGGCGCTTGCTGCCGCTGCTGGAGTTTGGTCGGGAGCGCGAAGGGATTGATTTATCCAAGGTCATCTTGACCCACCACAATCTGAAGCGCGGCGGCCGGCGCGATTTGGCCTTGGCCGGTGGCGAATATCAAAAGCTGCTACCGATGAGCGGCAGCGGCGGCGGATCGATTCAGGAAAAGGAAAAAGCCAATCTGGTGGAGATTATCGCTAAGGTCAACGATTTGTTCGAAGGCGATTTGACCGATGAAGACCGGCTGGTTTACGTCAATAGCGTTATCAAGGGCAAATTGCTGGAATCCCGGATACTGGCGACACAAGCGGCCAACAATACCAAGGAGCAGTTCGCGAATTCCCCGGACTTTTCCAACGAGTTGTTGAGCGCGATTATCGATGCCTTCGCGGCGCACAACGCTATGAGCAAACAAGCCTTGGATTCAGAACGGGTGCGCGCCGGTTTGCGCGAGATTCTGCTGGGACCGGCTCAGCTTTATGAGAGTTTGCGCGAACGAGCCGGCGCCGGGTTTGCCGGACGGCACTATTCAGAGCAAAACCGGCGGCTGGGTCTGTCGGACTGACGCGAGGAATTCGATGTGAGTGGATGGATTTTGCTTAAGACTTACCGCTAGCGGGAAATATTCCGCCGCACTGAGTAACCGGTAAGCCCAACGCCCCGTTGAAACTTCGCGCGTCAGGCGACGGGGATGGCTTGGAGGTCTTTCTGTCTTGAACACAAGGCTTCGAGCCTTGCGCGCAACGCAAAAAGCAATTCCCGCAAGGCAAAAAGCCTTGCCCGCAATGCTCCGAGCAATAAGCGCAAGGCTCGGGGCTCTGCGCGCAATGATAAAAGCCTTGCGCGCAAGGCAAAAAGCAATTCCCGCAAGGCAAAAAGCTTTGCTCGCAAGGCTCCGAGCAATAAACGCAAGGCTCCGAGCCTTGCGCGCAATGAAAAAAGCTTTGCGCGCAAAGCAAAAAGGCTTGCGCGCAAGCTAAAAAGCCTTGCGACTTAGGCTGTTCGATTCGGACGTGGGCAACTTGGGCGGAGAGGCTTGGAGAATCGCAATCAGCGTGGCGAAATAGGCCTGAATCAGGGCTTGGTTAGTGGCTCGGCCGCCTGGATGCGCCGCGGCGAAATCGCTACGAGCCGCTTCGGCCGTGGTGCGTAAAATTAGCGGCGATTCGGGCACAGGAAAAGCTTTTCTTTCGGTCGATTTACTGGTAGTTTGTGGCGCCGCCATACCAGCAAATCATAGAAGAATTCAAGGAAAAACCATGCAACAACCGCGAAAAACCCCCATTTGGGTCTTTTTGGCCCTGTCCAGCATCCAAACTCGCAAGGGAGCGCTGATTTTAATCTGGAGCAGTTTACTGTTCAGCCTTTACTGCATCCCCTGGGTGAATTATTTTGCCGACGACTGGGTCGCCAACGTGTTTTTGATCGATGACTGGAGCTGGTTCGCGATGATGTTGCCGATGACCGCTTGGTATTGGCTGAGCATGAAATGGATGGACAGCAACGGCGGTTGGCAATTTGAAAGCGCTTGATGTGGCGCCGGTTTAGGAAAAGACTTCCGTCCCCCAATTCTACGCCGTCACTTTTTAGAACGATGGTCATGCCCGCCGGGAAGCGGGCATCCGGGCGCCATGGATGGTAGGCCGCGATTGATCCGTGGTGCCTGGATTCCGGCAATTCCCGCCGGAATGGCGAATGCATTCGAGAATATGCCACGAAGAATTCAATCGGCTCTAGCGTTATCGGCAGTCGGTTTGCCGGTCCGAATTTTGTTTTATGCCATTCCCGTCATCCGCGTCGTTGGTTTATTAGAGGAGCCCGAGGCGCTTGCCGGCCCGCCCGATCGTCTCTGCCCATAGTTCATGATGCTGTCACATATACTCCCGAAAGCCGAGATTTCGATTCGCGAAAATCTCCGCTGGCTTTACATCCTCAGAAACTTGATGCTGTTCGCGGTGACCGTGGCGGTGTTTATCGCCGTGAACGGCTTGCGCATCAGCTTGCCGCAAAACCAGCTATGGCTGGCGATTTTCGCGATTTCCATCCTCAATCTTTACACTTGGTTGCGCTTGCGGACCGCCGAGGAAGTCACCGAGTACGAGATTTTTTCGCAAATCTGCATGGACGTGTTGGCGCTGGCCTATTTGCTGTACCTGACCGGCGGCGCGTCCAATCCGATCATTTGGGTGTTTTTGTTGCCGCTGATCATCACCGCGATCATGTTGCCGCAGGCCTATGCCTGGAACATGGTGATCATCACGTCCTGCGTGTATACGGTGTTGATCGCCTACAACGTGCCGCTGCCGGCGATAGAGCCGCACATGAACCATCAGGCGATGAGCGAGATGACGCCGGAGATGAGTTTGCAGATGCACTTGATGAACGACCGCCGCTATTTCAATTTGCATGTGTTTGGGATGTGGTTCGGCTTTGTGTTCAGCGCCGGGCTGGTGGCGTTTTTCGTCGTCGAATTGTCCAAAACCTTGAAGGAGCGCGAACGTAATCTGGCCGACGCCCGCGAGAGCGCGTTGCGCGACGAGCGGGTGGTGTCGCTGGGCACGCTGGCGGCCAGCGCCGCGCACGACATGGGCACGCCGCTGGGCACCATCGCGATTTTGACGCACGAGATGCTGGAGGAAACGCCCGAGCATCGAAATCCGGATTTGTACCAAAAACTGATGATCGTCCAGCAGCAGATCGACCGCTGTAAGCAAGCCTTGTCGGTGATGTCGGCCTCGGCCGGCGAGATGCGCGCCGAGTCCGGCAAGGTCATGTTGGTCAGCGAATACATCGACGAACTCCTGAACCAATGGCGCGCCCACAAGCCGGCCACCAAGCTGAAATTGTTCGTATCGACCACCGTCGATATGGAGGCCCGGATCATCGCCGAACGCACGGTGACCCATTCGGTGATCAACATCTTGAATAACGCCGCCGAGGCGTCGCCGGCCGACGCCGGCATCGAATTTCACGTAGAATGGGACGATGAGTCGCTGAGCTTGAAAATTCGCGACTTTGGACCAGGATTACCCCGCGAGTTATTGCAATTCGCCGGCCGGAAACCGGTAAAAAGCAACAAACAGGGCATGGGCGTCGGCCTGTTTTTAACCTATACGACGATCAAGCGCTTGGGCGGAACCATCGTGTTCGACAATCCGGAAGCCGGCGGCGCCTGCGTCGAAATCAGCTTGCCATTACTAACTAAGGAGAGTACGGATGACAGATCTTACGGCTGACATACCCAATTTGCTGCTGGTGGACGATGACGTCACTTTTTGCTCGGTGTTAAAGCCCGCCCTGGAAAAACGCAATTTTCAGGTGACGGTGGCCAACGATGTCGAGACCGCGATGACGCTGGCGGAACAAACCGAACCGGAATACGCCGTGATCGATTTGCGGATCGGCCACGACTCCGGTCTGGAGATGGTCAAGAAGCTGATTTCGCTCGACGACAACACCCAGATCGTGATGTTGACCGGTTTTGCCAGCATCGCCACCGCCGTCGAGGCCATCAAGCTCGGCGCCATTCATTATCTGACCAAGCCGGCCAATGCCGACGAGATCGTCAATGCCTTGTACAAGGACAAGGGCGACGCCTCGGTGGCGATCAGCGACAATCCGTTGTCGATCAAGCGCCTGGAATGGGAGCATTTGCAAAAGGTGTTGATGCAGCACGACGGCAATATTTCCGCCGCCGCCAGAGCCTTGAACATGCACCGCCGCACCTTACAGCGCAAGTTGGAGAAAAAGCCGGTCAAGGAATAGTCGGGCCTTGCGGTCGAGCGCGGATTTGCCCGGTTCATATCCGGCACTTGCCGTTCCGGCAGTCCCGGCCGCCAAACATCGAGCCGAGCCGCGAGCGATGCAGGGCGAATATGCGATACAACCGGCCGAACAGCGGTTTTAACAGCGGCCAGCGGGTTGGCGCCAATAGCCAGCCCAATCCAACGGCGGCATAGGCCGCGCGGAATGCCTCCATGCCTTTAATCAACGTGCCGTCCGGCCGCAGGCCGTGGATTTCCGCC
>NZ_JBYMAP010000201.1:0-7071 GCF_057766305.1 Methylomonas sp. BG-2
CTGAAGTCGTGAGACTTGCGCAGCGAGTGGCCAGTCTGGAGGCCATTTTGGCTGATAATAAAAAAATCACGGTGTTGCCGAAGAGGAAAGAGACGTGAATGGCCGAATTAGGGCAATCTAGCTCCAATTTTCATATGTGAGAGCTCATCTACACCCACCTGAGCCGGTTGCATTCCAACTGGCCTGATCAGTTCAAAACGCTCATTGAGTTAACGTAGACACGTTCTGTGAAATCGCTGAAAAAATGCGATTAACCGCGACCGTTTGCTGAACGAGCGCCTAAGTCGGGAACAGATAATTGATTAGCATTGGCTAGTTTGAGCAGATGCCGACGCCAATACATTGCAAACAAGCTGCCCACCAGAATTCCAGGCAGCGCTCCAAAAAACCAATAGTTCCGTCAGAACAATACTCAAATAAAATGCCCAGTTGACATCAGGTTTGAAGTACAGGCCAACAATCAGAAATGCTCCTAAAAATAGATATGCCAGTGTCGTCAGATCCCTAAACATTAACCACATGCGATGGGCATGAGAAATAGCAGGGGCTTTCTCGTGATTCTTGAATATTCGATACCAAACCTTGTTTTCGATTTCTGGCGTTAAAGACCATTGATCTTGCAACTCAGGGATTTCTGCTTTTAATCGATCATAATCTACTCGCATGTCGCATTGGGCATAGATTGAAAATGCTCGGTGACCTGGCGCTGCATAGGGCCAGCGTAAATAAACCAATGCATCTTTAACCTGTCTTGGAAGCATTAGGCTCAATGCTCCGATGACTGTTGTCGATCCGGCAGCGGCAAGTCCGGAGAGTTTCCAGTTGGTCAGAAATGAAGCAACGATTCGAGTATCTATTTCGACTCCCTGTGAAAAGAAATACAACAGCCCTGAATTAATCAATACAACGGGAACGATGCTTGGCATGTTAAGCGTTTTTAACGATGGCATTCGATATTCTCCTAAGAGGTTGTGACAGGGCCAGGAACTGCTAATAGTCCTTCAGGTCGGTAAATTAAACAGACGCTTGGAACGTTGCCTCGCTCTCTCGTCAGTTCCGCCAATGTCTTTCGGTCCTTTCCGGATGCGCCGCCGCCATTCGGATGACTATGCCAAGTCCCCAAATAAGTGAGCGTATGGCTTGTAATCCTTTCGATGGTGCTGATTTGCTTTTTCAGGCCTTGAATACCAAGCACGAATTCGTCGGTTCGAAATTCGCTATCTGTAGGAGGCGGAAGCAGGCCAGTGACATAAATAGTCCGTCTCCCCCAATTGATGTGTCCAATTAGGACACCTCCGGTTTCCAGCGGTCTGTGCTGCTCGGTCTCCATGCGCATCTGATCTTTTAAGGCAACTGGAATCCTTAACTCCCATTTTGATTGGTCACCAATAGAGAGAATTACGATTTTGGTCGTGGGTTGACGCATCCAGTTCACTCCAAGACCATCTTCCGTAAGCAATCCGATCAGAAGTTCTCCGTCCTTTGGAATGACGTTGTCGAGTAACTGTGATGTGCGTTCTGCAATACCTGCCGAAAACAACGAGATTTTTGCGTCCGACATTTTCATCGAAAACGATGCGCACCCCTGGCTGGTGTTGATGCGATCGAAATTAGTGGCTTGATATAATGCGTTTCCAACCGGGCTGGAATCCAAACCTAGTTGATAAAGTTGGGCAACCAAATCGTCGACTCTGGGATTTCGTTCTTTTCCTTCAAGGCCAAAAAAACCAATCTTCCCGCGACCATATAGAGCAACTTGCAGCAGTGGTGCGCCGAAATGTTTTGGGCTAACCATGCAAAGAGCATCTTGGACAGAGCTAGAAGCCGTCGCGTCGACAATTAGCCCGCTACTTTTTGCAAATAGATCGGGCTTGTTTTGCAAAAGTGAAATGACATCTTCGAGGGAATTTTTGACTGGAGTAACGTTGTCGCCAATTTGCCTTAGCAGGTTTTCAGTTAACCAAACTTTGGGGAGCATGAATTCGGCAGCGGCAGAATTCGCCACTGCATGCCTTGCGGTGTTATGTGGCGAAAAACAATCCTTATCATAAAGCCTAAATGGGCCATGACCAGAGCGAGCGAGATGCATGGTAATTTTTGAGCCTAGACTGCCACAGCCAATCATGGCAATTTCCTTGCGGCGGTCGGCTTCATCGAAATTACGATCTGACGTTTCGGCTAGTAACTTTTGGCTCACTTTCTGAATCAGCACTAATGGGAATACCGATGTTCGAGTCGATTGCAGTCGGCGGTTTTCATCCGTAGTAAAACGAATTCCATAAGGGATGACTTCAATATCACTGTCTTCGCCGATCAGATTACAAGGGCGTTTCACGGCAAATAGGACTGTTACTTCCAGAGTTTGTCCTATCTGAGGTAGGATAATGTTTTCGGTAATCTCCTTCAGGCGGTTTTCCAATCCTAATCGACAACCATAGCTTTCGGCTCTGAGTAGCAGCTGCTCTAGGTTGTCAACATCATCCGGCTGGTAAACATCAATCGTTTTCTTGGTGCCGCCTGAAATCACGATTGCTAGCGAAAAATAGCTTCTAAACTGCGAGTGCTCATTGTTTTCTATCCTAAACTTTCGAATGGCTTCACTGATGTTGGCGTATAAGGTGTTTTCATCAATGATCCGACCCGAGTGTCCGACGATGGACTGCCAATATTCATACCTAAGATACTGACTTATCGGGTACTTCGAGTTGGCCATGCGCTCGCGAATGATAGCGATATTGGTAACAATAGTCCCATCGACGCTGTCCCTTCGAATGGGCTCCCACCCTTGACCAGAGCAATCAATCAACTCGCCGGTCGCAGCCTTGCCTAACCAATCGGCGAGTTGATTGATAATGCCGTTTATCCAGTCCGGCTCATGCAATAAGTCGTCAAGTCTGCCTTCATAAATGCAAGGTGAAACTAATTCTCCTGGTCTGCCCGGATTGATATGAGGATGGGCTCGGTTGAAGTCGGCGCGTAAAAAAAGCCTAGGAGCATGAGCGGGAAAAGAGGTTGGAAACACAATTTTCACCCACTCCGTTGCCTTGACACCTGTTGCCGATATACCTTGATCCCTTGCATCGCGAGGCAATGGAACATCCATGTTGATTTCGATTGCCCAGTTGTCCTGCTTGTCCTTGCAGGGAGTGTTTGCTACTCCGTTGACAGAAGGATGAATTGAAATTTGGTCGATCGCTGCTTTCACAGCGATTGGTAGTTCCTGCGACAGAAATCCCATGCGATCAACCATGTGGTTTTGGAGTTGCGCTAGAGGCAAGACCGGCGCCTAAGGTAACGTTGCTTGTCCGTTTGGGGCTTTTTTGGGGGCCTCCAGAGGTTAGTGCGATTTCAATAACCTCTTGGTCATTGGTGCCAGTGCAGACAAATTCACCGCTGACATTAGCCGCGATCGCCTCGTATTCCTTTTTAGCAGCCCAGCACGGTGGATCGTTATCATCATCTTTGATGGCGTTGCTGCTGGCGACGAGCGTGGCGTGACGTTCAGCTTGAGACAGCGCCGATTTTGCATCCTCGTCCACTTTAGGATTTTGTGAATCTTTCCGGCTGTCGTCCGACAAACTATGCCAAGAACAATGATGCGGCGTTAATAAAATGTCGTAACGTAAACAGTGCGGTGCATCTTGGTGTTTACGCCATAGTTCGCGCCAGATTGCGACTCCCGCGTCGCCTCCACACAAAAATAGGTTGGTTTTAGAGCCGTAGGGCCGTGCGGCAATTTTAAATTGCAAGATGACGCTTGAGTGATTCTTGGATAGTCGATCTTCGTCTTCTACATCCTTAGCCTGCAACGGGCCAAGCACATAGACTTCGACCATTGAAGTTTCCTGCTCATTAATCTTGGTGAAGGTTTTATCAACCTCAGTCAAGATCGCTTCCAGATCATCGGTTTTGCCGTCTTCATCCTTGCCGATAATGCGGATGCGATCACCAGCTTCGCCGATTTTTTTGGCTTTTTTATACAAGTTGACGCGGCGTTTCGCTTCTGTATTAAAGTCTTTTGCATCCTGACACAAGGTGTGACCAGTGCGTTTGTCTGCGCGCCGCCACACGATCGGGGACGACCAAATTTCTTGAATGATGATTTTTGCTTGTTCGCCTTCCTTGGGCGCCTTGTAGTCATCAACAGCGCCAAGGTGGAAATGTTTGGCCAAACCTCTCACATGATCTTGGTCAGGATGTGTTTGCAGGAAAACATCTATGTGGGGGCGTCTTTTCGAATCGTTTTTAAGGCGACTTCTCAGCTCGCTGGCGTCGTCAAGCTCGATCAGTGTCATATCGCCGTTGCCAACCGGGAAAAATGTAATTTTTGTACTCAAGTAGAGTCTCCTAAAAAGGATGAATAAACACTACATGTTCTAATAATTTAACAAAAATATCACAACATCTAGTGGCTAGTGTCAATATAGGGTTGTCTAATTTCATTTCCAGCCCCTCCTTAAAATAAATATATTGCATCAATGTAATTGACGCATTTGTATACTAGCACCATTTTACTGGTCGCCAAGCATATTTTTGCATCAACTTGTGTGATGCAGTAATTATGGCTAAGATATGCATCAATGCACTCAAGGTTGTAAGCAAGACATGAAGACCCTAAAACAAATCGCCACCATCCGCGCGGGCCATCCTTTTCGCGGCAAGATCGAGGAAGATCCCGATGGAAATGCGCGCGTGATTCAGATGAAAGATGTTGATGCTGTGCGAGGTGTTAACTGGGGCGGCTTGGTGGTAACCGATTTACCGGGGAAGAAACAGCCGGATTGGTTGAAGCCCGGCGATTTGCTGTTTGCGGCCAGAGGCAACCGCAACTTTGCGTTGCTATTGGAGGAAGTGCCGTTCGACACGGTGTTGTCGCCGCATTTTTTTCATCTCACCGTGAATTGCGAGGCCAAGGTTCTGCCTGGCTTCTTGGCTTGGCAGATCAATCAGGAGCCGAACCAGCAATATTTGCATAAATCGTCGCACGGCAGCCAAGTGCAGGCGATTGGACGGCAAGAATTGGAAAACATGGCGCTGGCGATACCGCCGCTTGAAAAGCAACATGCCATCGTGGCGCTGAACAAAACTTGGCAGCAACAACTGCGGGTGATGGCCGCCTTAACCGACAACATGCAGCGTACGATGACAGGCATTACTCGCCAGTTGCTGCGTGACAACTAGAAAAACAAGAGAATTCGCTATGAACGAAACCATGGATCCAATCAAACAGGACGACATCAATAAAGCCGTTTGGGCCGCTTGCGACAGCTTTCGCGGCACCGTCGATCCCAGTATTTACAAGGACTACGTCCTGACCATGCTGTTTTTGAAATACATCTCGGACGTCTGGCAGGATCACTACGACCAGTACCAAAAAGAACATGGGGACGAGCCGGAATTGATCGAAGAGCTGATGAAAAGCGAGCGCTTTGTATTGCCCAAATTTGCCAGCTTTTACAATCTTTTCGACCGCCGGCATGAACCCGGCAACGGCGAGCGCATCGACCAGGCTTTGCATGCCATCGAAGAAGCCAACATCACTAAACTGCGCGACGTATTCCAGGACATCAGCTTTAATTCCAATAAGCTGGGCGACGACAAACAGAAAAACAACATTCTGCGTCATCTGCTGGAAGACTTTAATAAATCCACCTTGGATCTGCGTCCTTCGCGGATCGGCAAGCTGGACATCATCGGCGGCGCTTACGAGTTTTTAATCAAAAATTTTGCCGCCAGTGCCGGCAAGAAAGCTGGCGAGTTTTATACCCCACCTGAAGTGTCCGACCTGATCGCCGAAATTATGGAGCCGCGCGAAGGCGACGAAATTGGTGATCCAGCCTGTGGTTCTGGCTCTTTGTTAATGAAGTGCGGTCGTAAAATTCGGGAAAACTTTAACGGCTCCAAAAAATACGCACTGTTCGGCCAGGAAGCCATTGGCTCCACCTGGGCGCTGGCCAAAATGAACATGTTTCTGCACGGCGAAGACAATCACCGCATCGAATGGGGCGACACCTTGCGCAATCCTAAATTGCTCAATCCAGACGAGACGCTTAAACATTTCGACATCGTGACCGCCAATCCGCCGTTCTCGCTGGAAAAATGGGGTTACGAAGAGGCCCAGCATGATCGATTCGGTCGGTACCGTCGCGGCTTTCCGCCCAAAACCAAGGGTGACTATGCCTTTATCCTGCACATGATCGAAACCCTCAAGCCCGGCACCGGGCGCATGGGTGTGGTCGTGCCGCACGGTGTGTTGTTCCGTGGCGCCGCCGAGGGCCAGATTCGCAAGAAACTGATTGAAGAAAACTTGTTGGATGCCGTCATTGGCCTGCCGGAAAAACTGTTTTACGGTACCGGCATTCCTGCGGCGATTTTGATTTTCAAAAAGCGCAAAATCGACGACAAGGTATTGTTCATCGACGCCAGTCGCGATTACCGTGACGGTAAAAACCAGAACTTCCTGCGCACGGAAGACATTCAGAACATCGTCACCACCTACCGCCAGCGCGTATCGGTGGATAAATACGCCTACCTGGCCAGCCTGGAAGACATTCAGGAAAACGATTTCAACCTGAATATCCCGCGCTATGTCGATACCTTCGAGGAAGAGGCGGAAATCGACTTGCTGGCGGTGCGCAAGGAACGCGAACAGTTGAAGGCGCAACTGGCCGAGCTGGAAATTGAAATGAACCACTATTTGAAAGAGTTGGGTTATGAGGTTTGATATTTCAGCAACCCGTGTGAATTTAACAAAGGTTGGTTTTACCGATGTAGCACCAAGACAAAACCATCTCGTGCTGATTCACGAGATGGGTAAAATGGCCTAAACCAATTCGTGACGCAGTGCGTCGCAAATGTCATCGAAAGTAACAGCTTATATTTTGGTCAGTCCCAATAAGGAGAAATAACCATGAAAACGATTAGTGTGGAAGTGGAAGATCGTATTTATAAAGACGTAGTCAATTTTTTACGCCTGTTGCCCGAGCAAAGTGTTCACGTCTTGGAAGACGACGGCGAGACACTTAGCCCCCAGGAGCGTGAAGCCGTATTGACTTTGCAGGCTCGGCTAAA
>NZ_JBYMAP010000202.1:0-7002 GCF_057766305.1 Methylomonas sp. BG-2
CCAAGTCCAGCCACAGACCGTCGTGTAGATAGGCCTGAAATTGCGCGGCGATAAAGCGGCTTTTCGAAAACAACTGCGCGGCCCGCTTGCGGATGAAGGGCAAATCCCTGGCCGCCGCCGGGTCCATGAACACCAGCGCCTCGGCACACCAACAGCCGTTTTTGGTGGCGCCGAACGATACGATGTCCACGCCCCGCCGCCAAGTCATCTCGGCCGGCGTCAGGTCCAACGCGACCAAGGCATTGGCGAAGCGGGCGCCGTCCATGTGCAGCGGCAAACCGTGCGCTTGCGCCACCTCGGCGATCGCGGCGATTTCGTCCGGCCGGTAGACGGTGCCGATTTCGCTGGCCTGGGTGATCGAGACCGCCATCGGCTGGCCGGCGTGGATGAAGTCGGCCGGAAAGCGGCGAATTTCGGCGGCCAGCTTGACCGGATCGATTTTGCCCAGGTTGCCGTCAACCGGCGCCAGTCGGGCGCCGTGGGTAAAAAACTCCGGCGCGCCGCACTCGTCTTCCAGCATGTGGGCTTCGCGATGGCAAAAGGTCACGCCGCCGGGCCGGTTGATCGCCGCCAGCGCCAGCGAGTTGGCGGCGGTGCCGGTGCCGACGAAGTACACCGCCACGTCCCGCTCGAAGAGTTCGTTAAAGCGCCGTTCGATGGCTTGGTCCAGCTCGCTGGCGCCGTAGGGTGCGGCAAAGCCGGCCGACGCGGCCAGCAATTGTTGGGCGATGGCGGGGTGAGCGCCGGCCCAGTTGTCGGAAGCAAAGTTCATCGCAAGTCCTGAATGCACATGTCGCGCTACCTTAACCCAGATCGCGGCTTTGTATAATGACGATTTTTCCTGTCCGGACCAGCATGCCACCCGACATCGCCGCCCTGATTTGCCAAGCCACCGGCGCCGCCCAGGCCGAGCCGCAACAAGTCGTGCAACGGCTGTGGAGCGGCTACGGCCGGATCGTCCGCTACCGCTTGCACGGCACCGACCGCGCCGGCGTCATCGTCAAACAGGTCAAGCCGCCGAGCGTCGGGTACGGCGACTTCTCGCACCGGCGCAAATTACGCTCCTATCAAGTGGAAACCGTTTGGTATCGAGACTGGAGTTCGCGTTGCGATAGCAACTGCCGGGTGCCGGCGAGTCTGGCGTCGGCCACGTTTGGCGACGAAGTGGTGCTGATTCTGGAAGACCTGGATGCCGCCGGTTTCGGCCGGCGCCGCGCCCGGATTTCGGAAGGCGATTTAAGCGCGTGTTTGAGTTGGCTGGCGCATTTTCACGCGACTTTTCTGGGCGCGAAACCGGAGGGCCTGTGGCCGACCGGCACTTATTGGCACCTGGCGACCCGTCCCGACGAATTACAAGCCTTGAACGACCCGCCGCTGCGGCAAGCCGCCGCCGCGATCGACCGGACCCTGAGCGCCAGCCCGTTTCAAACCCTGGTCCACGGCGACGCCAAGCTGGACAACTTTTGCTTCGCGCGGCGCGGCGATCAAGTCGCGGCGGTGGATTTTCAATACGTCGGCGGCGGGCCGGGCGTCAAGGATGTGGCCTACTTCATCGACAGTTGTTTGCCGTTGCCGGAGTGCGAACGGCGCGAGGCCGAATTGTTGGCGGTTTATTTCGCCGAACTGCGCCGGGCCCTGCGCATCAAGCATCCGGAAATCGACGCCGATGCGTTGGAAAGCGACTGGCGAGCCTTGTACCCGCTGGCCTGGACCGACTTTCACCGTTTTTTAAAAGGCTGGAGTCCCGGTCACTGGCCGTCCGACAGCTACAGCGAACGGTTGGCGCGCCAGGTGATCGCCCGATTGGCGGAGGCAACATGCGATTAAGCGACCTGGATTTGCACCTGCTCGGCCAATGCGCAATCTCGGCCGCCTATCAGGCCGGCCAACTGATCGCTCGTCACGCCGCGCGCGACGTGACGGTCAACACCAAGGCCGGCGGCGCCAGCTTGGCCGCGCAAGTGGTGACCGAAGTCGATCATCTGAGTCAGGACGCGATTCTGCGCGTGCTGCTGCCGACTTGCGCGCATTACGACTTGGCCTTGCTGTCCGAGGAAAGTCCGGACGACCGGGCCCGGCTCGCCAAGGATTATTTCTGGTGCATAGACCCGCTGGACGGCACCTTGCCGTTCATCGAAGGCGTGCCGGGCTATTCGGTATCGATCGCGCTGGTGGCTCGCGACGGCACGCCGCTGATCGGCGTGGTCTACGATCCGCTGAGCCAAACTTTGTATAGCGCGGTGGCCGGCCAGGGCGTTTGGCGTAACCAACAGCGTTTGCCGACGGTACCAAGCAGCGATGTGCTGACCTTCGTCACCGATAAAAGCTTCGCCGACGACCCGCGGTACTCCGCGACCTTGCCCGAGCTGGCGGGTATCGCCGCCGAGCTGGGGTACGCCGGGGCCGAATTCATCTTGCAAGGCGGGGCGGCGCTGAACGCCTGCCTGGCGCTGCAAACCCCGGCTTGCTACTTCAAATACCCCAAACCGCAAACCGGCGGCGGCAGCATTTGGGACTACGCCGCCACCGCCTGCCTGTTCCGCGAAGCCTGCGCGCCGTTCAGCGACATGCACGGCCAGCCGCTGGCCTTGAACCCGGAAGGCTCGACTTATCTAAACCATTGCGGCGTGTTGTATTGCAGCGATGACGGGATAGCGGAGCGGATGCCGGCGCTGTATCGGGGACTGGCGGCGTGTATGCCGGAATGAAAGCCGGGCGAGGACTTCATTTAGGTTACTAAATTACTTGCGCCAATCACTGATCCTAACACGGTATCCCTACTGCTCTTCCGATGATCAGTCGGGGATTCCGGTTCTTTTGGGTTTCAAAATCAAGATATAAGGACCGGGATTTTTCATCGCCCAACCGCTCTTTTTAGGTTCATCCGAATAACCGCCATCGCCGGCGAGTTACCCCACATCCCTTGCAGCGGATACGCCCTTGGCCCGGCGATGGACAAATTCGTCGAACGCTATGGCGCACCTGTGCCGCAGAGCCGACTACGCCGCATCGCCACACCGTCGCCAACCGGTCTTCGACCGCGAAACCCTGAAACGAGCCCGACCGCTACAGTCAGGCTGCGATAGCCTATCGGCCGGGGAATGCGCTGGCGGTCCCTGAGCGGAGCCGAAGGGACGGCTCCTGCTTCAATGAGGCCCCGGCGGAAGGCCGGGGAACGCCCAGCGGTCCCTGAGCGGAGCCGAAGGGACGACTCTCTTCAATGAGGCTCCGGCGCGACGCCGGGGAATGCAGCGCGGGCTGGAGGCCTTGATTGGCGCGGCCTGCGCGGGCCGTTTGCGAGGGCTGAGCCAAAGGGCTGGTCAAATCTAGCCGAAAAGGCCGTCATCCGCCAATCTAAATATTTAAGTTCCTGATTGTTAAAGAGCGCCGGGCTTGCGAGACCTGCCCGGCTTTTGCGCGGCACCGCAGCGCTCGCGCCGGCTCGGCGGAAATCCGAGCGTGGCGTCACACGATCACCGGTTGCCGTTCCACCACCTCGAAATCCTTGCCCAAACTGACCACCGACGGCTTGACGGTTTCCGCCGGGCCGACGTTGACGATCAAGATGTGGTCTTCGTTATGGTGAATGATGCCGTCCAACAGCGCAATCAATTCGGCGTGGCGCTTACGGCTGAGCCGGCATTGGAACACCGACAGTTGCAGCCATTCGCCATAGCCTTTCATCAACCGGAATACCCGGCGCCAACGCTTGGGGTCGCGGATGTCGTAGGTAATGATGTAAAGATGTTCGTAAGCGGCCATCAGCGCGTCGTGAAATTGGGATATTCCGGCAGTTCGCCGAGTAAATAGCGGCCGAACAAGCGGGCCTGGATTTCGAACAGGCGCCGGTAATCGACTTTATAGCCGAACAGCGGATGGGTAATCTCCTGACTCATACGGCGTTCGAAGGCGGCAATGAAGCGCTTGCGGCCGCCGTCATTTAAGTTGACGCTGCCGGCGGCGCTAATGAAATCGGTGGGCCGCACCTCACCGTTGTTGATGACTTGCAGTACGGTGGAATCTGCGATGATGGGCCGGAACGGTTCCATCAAATCCAATGCCAGCGCCGGCCGGCCGTAGCGCGGCTGGTGGTAAAAACCGCGATACGGGTCCAAACCGACCGCACTCAAATTCATGGTCCAAGTGCGGGTCAGCATGGCATAGGCAAACGACAGCAAGGCGTTGACCGGATCGGTGGGCGGGCGGCGGTTGCGGGTGTTGAAGTCAAAACTCATTTGCTTGCTGTCGTCCGGTTTTTTGATCAATTGGTCGAAAGCGGCGAAATACTGGGCCGCCGCCCCGCCTTCGATACCCAGCAATTGCGGCAAGTCGGTGGCGCGCAAGGCTTTGTCGGCCAGGTTTTTCAAGGCCTCCAGCAAGGGTTCTACCGGCGCGTCGGAGCGCCAATTGCGCCGCGCTAAAGTGCGGCTGTTCTGGATTTTGGCGCGCACCAGATTGCGGGCAATCGCCAGACAGGTTTTGTCGTCGAAACTGGCTTTGTACTGGGCGGTGCGCAACTCGACGTTCTTGTGGCCGGTGCCGACGGTGTGGCCGACAAACCAGCCGCCGTAACTGTGCCAACTGACCGGAATCTCGCGCTTCATCAAGTCTTGCAAACAAGGCGTGGTGATGTAGACGTTGCCCATCACTACGACTTGCGAAACATCCACCAGCCGCGCGGTCTGGACTTTCTCGTCGTCGATGCTGATCTCCAGCTCCTCGCCCTTTTTGCCGATCTTGGCTTTGTAGGCCTGCACGTAAACCGGCAGGGCTTCGTCGCGCATCACTGCCAGCGGCCGGGGTTCCAAGTCGACGTGGCGCAGATAATTGACTTCGTCCGGCAGACAGATGCCGACCAGCGAGCAACCCGAACATTTGGGGCTGTCCAACAACGGTTCCGGAATATGGCCGCCGGCGGCGATCAAGCGCAAGCCGCTGATGGCGTTGGCGGTGAGTTGCTTCAGCTCTTCGTCGAACACCACCCGCACCCGCTCGCGGCTTTGCACGAAGTACAAGGCGCCTTCTTCGCAGACGTAGCGGTGTTCGCGCAACACCATGCCTTGCACGCAAAGTTGCACCCGCTCCGGGTCGTAAGCGCCGCGCGCCACGTGCGGGCGCTTGCCGCGCTTGTAATCGATAGGCGTGACCACGCCGTCCTCGGCTTCGATCAAGTCCAGTTTGGCGATCAGGCCTAAGCGGTTGGACGACAAGGTAATCCAGCGGCCGTGCAGCTTCTCGGTATCGCCCAGTTCGTCGGCTTCCGGGAAATTTTTGGACGGCTTGTCCACCCGGCGATGGGCATGATCGCCTTCCACGGTGTCGGCCGACGCAGCCCATTCGCCCTGTACCCATTCCAGATAAGCCAGACGCGGGCAGTACTGATATTCGTTGATCATCCGCGCCGGTAATAAGGGCATATCGCCGGACAGCTCCGGGAAGGGCAGCGGTAGTTCCAGTTGGACGGGCGGGCGTTCGTTGTCTGTCATTTTGTAATACAATTTGTCATCATCTGTGTATTACCTGGAGTCCGCCATGCCTGCCATCAGCCTGCGTTTACCCGACGACGTGGAAGCCAATCTCAAAGCCGAAGCCCAACTGGAAGGCAAAAGCCAATCGGAAATCGCCCGCTTGGCGATTACCGAATACCTGGCCCGCCGCGAGCGCGAACGATTTATGGCGGAAATGGTGGCGGCAGCACGCGCCTTGGCCAACGATCCGCAAGCCAGGGCGGAAGCGCTGCAAATTGCCGCGGATTTCGACGCGGCGGACGATGGCCTGGACCGTTTGATTGCCGAAGAGCGCGCCGCCGGTATCGACCCCGACGAAAAATGGTGGGAATGATGAGGCGCGGCGAAGTTTGGACTGCCAATCTGAATCCCGACAAGGGCGCCGAAATCGGCAAGATCAGGCCGGTGCTGGTGTTGCAGGACAACGCGATGATTACCGGCGGCCTGCCCACGATTGTGGTGGTGCCGTTGACCAGCCAGTTTCGGCCAAGCTTGGCGCCGCTGCGGATACCGATTGCACCGCAAGGCCGGCTGAAAGCCGACAGTTACGTCATGGTCGAACAACTTCGAGCCATCGACCGCTCCCGCTTCGGCGAAGGCCCACTCGCCACCGTCACCGCCGAGGAACTGGCGGCGGTGGAGAAGAGTTTGCGGGGGGTGATGGGGTTGTGGTGAGCTTTTATCCATCTGCATCTACTGGCGTAAACAAGCCCAAACCAAAATTGCAGCCAAAGCCCAATGCCACCGGGCCGGTAAGTGGTTTGGCGAACGTCAGTTGCCAGAACGAGCCTCGGGTATCCGGCTGCACTAGGCCTCTTTTGCTTCTAAAGCGGTGAAAGTCGATCGGGCGTAGTTCGCGGCTGTGCGGCTTAATGGTCGGTATGGGCAGAATTTCTATCGGTTCCGGTAATTTGCGCTCCCGACATTCCCGCCGAATCTGTGCCGGTACGTCAAAGTCTTTTTTGCAATGCCACGGGTGCAGATACGGCGTTTGCGACTGCCAAACGCTGGCGGTCTGGACGATAGGCGAGGCGCTATCGAAGTCGTTGCGCTGGCCGATATGCTCCAACATCAAGCGCCATTCCTGGCCGTCAAAGCCTTTGACCGTTTTTAACGCACCTAAAACCCGGCGAATGTCGTCGTCGATGCCGGCCGGGACGTGAATCAGTACATGATCGAGCAATCCGTCCGAATTGGCTTGCGGCAAGTAAACTTCGCCCACAACGATACCGCCAAAATTATATGGATGAGGCTGGATAAATTTAAAGGGAGTTAACCTCGAAACCTGCCGTTCAAATTTCAAAATTTTTAGCAATTGACAGACAACATCGGCCAATTTGAGACATTCGCTGTTTGCCAAGATAGTCTTTTGATCGACAAGTTTTTACTCTATAGCTGACAAACAAATTCAAAGCACGAATTACGTTAAGTCAAGTCATTCAGCACCCATCAACCTCAGAACTGTCAGTGTTTTTGTACTCAGCACGAAACGCAT
>NZ_JBYMAP010000203.1:0-6964 GCF_057766305.1 Methylomonas sp. BG-2
CGCTATTGGCGGCGGCCGGGAGGCTCCGGGCTCGGCAGGCCACCAGTTTGCCGTAATTCATCAGTAGGCCGGCGCTGGTTTGAGCCGGCGAGAAAATTTCGGACACGTCTTTAAGTTCGTCGCACGAGCGAGATTCGCAAGCACTCAGCAGAATTAACGCCAATATTCCGGGTAACACACGTCCAAGCATACGGTTTTCCTTCTTATTATGGTGCGATCAGCGATTGTTGCACAATCGCGATTCGGGTGGGTGCGGTTTGCGGCCGGCGCGGATTGCCGGCCAACGTTTAACCTTGTACCCTGTCCGTGTTTTGATCAATATTTTTATGACTATGCAACATTTGATTTGGCATATCGACCCAATTCTGTTCGATTTCGGCTTTGTGAAAATACGCTGGTATGGCCTGATGTTTGCGATGGGCTTCGTCGGCAGCTTCTTGACGATGCAGTGGATGTACCAACGCGAAGGTAAAAATGTCGAAGAGCTGGATACCCTGCTGTGGTACATGGTGATCGCGACGATATTGGGCGCCCGCTTGGGCCACACTTTGATTTACGACCCGGCCTACTATTTGTCGCATCCGTTGAAAATTCTGGCGGTATGGGAAGGCGGTTTGGCCAGTCATGGTGCGACGCTCGGCATCATTCTGGCGCTGTATTTATACCGGCGCCGCTACGGCGACGGCTTCTTTTGGTTGCTGGACCGGGTCAGCATTCCGACCGCGCTGGCCGGTGCGCTGATCCGCATCGGGAATTTTTTTAACTCGGAAATTCTCGGCACGCCCAGCGATCAACCGTGGGCCGTGGTGTTCAGCCGGATCGATCCGTTGCCGCGCCATCCGGTGCAACTCTACGAAGCGGCTTGTTATCTGGCGATTTACGCGGTTTGCTTGGCGATTTATCGTAGACATGCCGACAAGCCGGGTTTCTCGTTCGGCTGCTTTTTGACGCTGCTGTTCAGCGCGCGTTTTGGCTTGGAATATTTCAAAACCGAGCAGGCGATGTATGAGACCGCGTGGGCCATCACCACCGGCCAGTTGTTGAGCATCCCGTTTGTGTTGGCCGGTGTCGCTTGCATCGTCTGGAGTTTGAAAAACCGCCAGCCCATCGGCGCGGTGTAATCGTTTACAATAACCGGTTTTTTAACGCGGAGACCCCAGGCCTTGGCCAGGGTTTTAACAGTTGATGCTAGAAATTAATCCTATCAAATACAAGATTGCCGATTTGCGCGAACGCACCGCCGGGCTGAAAACCTATCTGGATTTCGATACCAAAAGCGAGCGGCTGGTCGAAGTATTGCGGGAGTTGGAAGATCCTGCCATCTGGAACAAGCCCGAGCAAGCGCAGGCGATGGGCAAGGAACGGGCGATGCTGGAAGGCATCGTCAATACCATCAAGGACCTAGAGCAAGGCCTGAACGACGCCGAGGAATTATTGGCGATGGCGGTCGAGGAAAACGACGAAGATACCGTCGAAACCGTCGCGACCGATCTGGAAGCTTACGAAAAGCAAGTCGCCGGTCTGGAATTTCAGCGCATGTTCGCCGGCGAAATGGACCCGAATAACGCCTTCCTGGACATTCAGGCCGGCTCGGGCGGCACCGAAGCTCAGGACTGGGCGTCGATGATAGAACGCATGTATCTGCGCTGGGGCGAGGCCAAGGGTTTCAAGACCGAGTTGATCGAAGAATCGCCCGGCGACGTGGCCGGCATCAAGAGCGCGACGATCAAATTCGAAGGCCCTTATGCCTTCGGTTGGTTGCGTACCGAAACCGGCGTGCACCGGTTGGTCCGCAAATCGCCGTTCGATTCAGGCAACCGCCGCCACACCTCGTTTGCATCGGTGTTCGTATCGCCGGAAATCGACGACGACATCGAAATCGACATCAATCCCGCCGATCTACGGATCGACGTTTACCGCGCCAGCGGCGCCGGCGGCCAGCACGTCAACCGGACCGAGTCGGCGGTGCGGATTACCCACGGACCCAGCGGCATCGTCACCCAATGCCAAAGTGACCGCTCGCAGCACAAAAACAAGGACACCGCGATGAAGCAGTTGAAAGCCAAACTTTACGAGATGGAAATGCTGAAACGCAGCGAAACCCAACAAGCCCTGGAAGATTCCAAGTCCGACATCGGCTGGGGCAGCCAGATTCGCTCTTACGTGCTGGACCAATCGCGGATCAAGGACTTGCGCACCAACGTCGAAACCGGCAATACCCAGGCGGTATTGGACGGGGCGCTGGATCAGTTTATCGAAGCTAGTTTGAAGAGCGGGTTGTAAAACGGTTGGCTCAAATTGGAGTAAGTTATGAAAGGTTTTCAACGGATTACTTTCGATCCTGCCGTCATGGGCGGCAAACCCTGTTTGCGCGGTCTAAGAGTGACAGCCGGAATGCTGGTGGGTTTGGTTGCCAGCGGCTATTCGACCGAACAGATATTGCGGCTGTATCCGTATCTGGAAGCCGATGATGTTACTGAGGCCTTGCGTTTTGCTGCCTGGCGCGCGGAGGAGCTAGAGTTGCCCTTGAACGCGGCGTGAAAATAGTATTGGACATGAATTTGTCACCGGCGTGGACCAGCGTGCTAAATGAGGCCGGTTTCGAAGCCTTTCACTGGTCCACGCTTGGCCCAGCGGATGCACCGGATACCGAATTATTTAAGTGGGCCAGGGAAAACGAAGCTGTGGTTTTTACCCACGATTTGGATTTTGGCGCGTTGTTAGCGTTGACCGGCGCAATCGCGCCAAGCGTATTTCAAATTCGAACCCAAGATATTTCACCCAAAGTACTCGGAAAGAGAGCCGTTGAATTGTTGCGTCGCTTCAATACCGAGCTTGAAAGCGGTGCTTTGATCGTTGCTGACGAATTACGCGAAAGAGTCAGATTATTGCCTTTAAATCGCTAAATTCAGCATATTTATCTTTATTAGTATTTTTAAAATGTCAGAACTCGAACACGACGAACAGGAACAGATTAGACAACGCCGCGAAAAATTAACCGCGTTGCGCGAAGAAGGTATTGCCTTTCCAACCGATTTTCGCCGCAATGTGGTGGCCGGCCAATTGTTGGCCGAATACGGCGAAAAATCCGAAGAGGAGCTATTGGCCGAACCGGTGCGGGTCAAGGTCGCCGGGCGGATGATGACCCGCCGGATCATGGGCAAGGCCAGTTTTTGCCACTTGCAGGACATGTCCGGGCAAATCCAGGCCTACGTGGCGCGCGACAATTTGCCGGAAGGCGTTTACAACGATCAGTTTAAGAAATGGGATATCGGTGACATCCTCGGCGCCGAAGGCATCTTGTTTAAAACCAAGACCGGCGAGCTCAGCGTCAAGGTCGACGACATTCGTTTGCTGACCAAGGCGCTACGGCCTTTGCCGGAAAAATTTCACGGCATCGCCGACCAGGAGATCAAATACCGCCAGCGCTATCTGGATTTGATCATGAGCGACGACACGCGCCAGACCTTCCTGATGCGCTCGAAAATCGTCAATTACATTCGGGAGTTTTTGATCGCCCGCGACTTTTTGGAAGTGGAAACGCCGATGATGCAAGTCATCCCTGGCGGCGCCACCGCGCGGCCGTTTACCACCTTTCATAATGCGCTGGACATGGAGCTGTACCTGCGCATTGCGCCGGAATTGTATTTGAAGCGCTTGGTGGTCGGCGGCTTCGAGCGAGTGTTCGAGATCAACCGCAACTTCCGCAACGAAGGCCTTTCGACCCGGCACAACCCGGAGTTCACGATGTTGGAGTTCTACCAAGCCTACGCCGAATACGGCGACTTGATGGACCTGACCGAAGCGATGCTGCGCGGTATCGCCCAAGACATCGTCGGCAACACCGCCGTCGAATATCAAGGGGAGACCTATGATTTCGGCCAACCCTTCGCGCGGATGACTGTGCTGGAATCGATCCTGCATTTCAATCCTGAGTTGACGCTAACCGATTTGACCAGCCGCGAAGCGGCGGTCAAGGTTGCCGAAAACCTGAAAATACCCGTCAAGGACAGCTACGGCTTGGGCAAGGTACAGATCGAGATTTTCGAGAAAACCGTCGAACATCGCTTGATGAATCCGACCTTCATCACCGCCTATCCGGTCGAAGTATCGCCGCTGGCGCGTCGTAACGACACCGATCCGCACGTCACCGACCGCTTCGAGTTTTTCGTCGGCGGCCGCGAAATCGCCAACGGTTTCACCGAGTTGAACGACGCCGAGGACCAAGCCGAGCGCTTTCAAAAGCAGGTCGAGGAAAAAGAAGCCGGCGACAACGAGGCGATGCACTTCGACGCCGACTACATCACCGCGTTGGAACACGGCATGCCGCCGACCGCCGGCGAGGGCATCGGCGTAGACCGGCTGGTGATGCTGTTTACCAATTCGCCGAGTATCCGCGACGTGCTGTTGTTCCCGCACATGCGCCCGAAACACTGATGCGGGGCTATCGCCGCGCCAATTGACTTAGAGAGATTTATGACTGTAGATGCCAGCCAGTTTAAAAATGCGCTGAAATTGTGGGCCAGCGGCGTCACGGTGGTGACCACCGCCGACCGCGACGGCCAACTCAAGGGCATGACCGCGACCGCGTTCAGCAGCGTGTCGATGGAGCCGCCGCAAATCCTGGTGTGCTTGAATCAACGCACCGATACCGGCAACGGCTTGCTGGAAAGCCGGTTTTTCGGCGTGAACATCCTGACCCGCGAGCAGGAAGCGGTGTCCAACCAGTTCGCCGGCAATACCACCCAAGCCGAACGCTTCGCGGCGGTGGCCTGGGTCGCCGGCGACACCGGCGTACCTTTACTCAGCGAGTCCGTGGCATCGTTGGAATGTCGCGTGGTCCAGCAGATACAAGCCGGCAGCCACTGGATCGTGGTCGGCGAGGTCGAGCGCGCGATTTGCCGGCAGGGCGATCCGCTGTTGTATTTCAACGGTGGTTATCGCGGTTTGGACAAATGACACTGCAATTGTCGGATTTGCGACAAAACCTTTTGAAGATTGTCGTTAAATTAAACTTTGTCGGATAAGCCCTCGAGATGAACGGACAAAAACCTTAAGTAATTCAAGTCTATTAAGTTGGCTTTTTTTTTGCTTAAAGCTGCTTGGATTAGTATCCAAAGTCAGATTCATTACGGAGTTATTCATGACGACCATTAAAGTGATAAAAGAGTTTTCCGACAAAGCCCGCGCCGATTCGGAACTGGGCGAGAAATTAAAAGCCGCGTTGAAGATTAAGGAATTGATCGCATTGGGTAAGGAATACGGCTTTGAAATCGACGAAGTCTTGTTGTACCCGCCCAACGAGCCGCAATTTACCGAAGATCAATTGTCCGAGCGTTTGGTAAAAGCCTTGTTGCGGGCATAATCCGCGTGGCGGACCGCTCCACCATTGGTGGAGCGGTCCGCCTTTCCTCGCTCCTATCCCCCGTGTTTTTCCTGCTACTTCTCGCCCGCTGTTCGTAAATCGGCTCCCCGGCGCTAAACTATGCGTTTGCCCGACCGGAGTGCCTTCCGCAATGTTTCATGCTATCGATAAACCCCGCTTGATGGGGATACTCAATGTCACGCCCGACAGTTTTTCCGACGGCGGCCGGTTTACCGGTCTGAGCGCGGCGGTCCGCCAAGCGGAAACCCTGCTGGAAGAGGGCGCCGACATCATCGACATTGGCGGCGAATCCACCCGTCCCGGTTCCGAACCGGTCAGTGCCGACGAACAAATCCGCCGGGTGGTGCCGGCGATCAGTGCGATCGTGAAGCTGGGTCGGCCGGTAACCCTCAGCATCGATACGATGCTGGCCCCGGTTGCCGCTGCCGCGCTCGATGCCGGTGCGACGTTGATCAACGACGTATCCGGCGGCCTAGGCGACCCGCGCATGCTCGATTTGGCCGCCCGGCGCGGCGCGGCGATCATCTTGATGCACATGCAAGGCACGCCGAAAACGATGCAGGAGGCGCCGCATTATCAGGACGCGGTCGGCGAAGTCGAGACCTTTCTGAAGCAGCGTGTTGACGCGGCGCTGGCGGCCGGGGTTCCGCGCGAGAACATCGCCATCGACCCCGGTATCGGCTTCGGCAAACGCAAGCAGGACAATCTGGAGCTGCTGGCCCACCTCGATCGTTTCGTCGCCCTCGGCTGGCCGGTGTTGCTGGGCACCAGCCGCAAGCGCTTCATGGGCAGTATATGCAATGTCGAACAACCGGCCGAACTGGTCACGGCGACCGCGGTGACGACCGCGCTGGGCGTGATGGCCGGCGTGCGATTGTTCAGAGTGCACGACGTCAAGGCCAACCGCCAGGCGCTGGACGTGGCTTGGGCGATCAAGCAAGCGCGTTGAACGACCTGCACCCGCGTTTGCGGGCTCTGGCCGATCGATTCGCGCCGACGCCGTTGCAACGGATCGCCGATCCGGCCTGGAGCGCGCGCGGCGTGGCACTGTCGATCAAACGCGACGATCTGCTGCATCCGGTGATTTCCGGCAACAAATGGCGCAAGCTCAAATACCCGCTGAATGATGCCTTGCAGCGCGGTGCCGATACCCTCGTCAGCATGGGCGGCGCCTACTCCAACCATTTGCACGCCTTGGCCTGCGCCGGCCGCGAGTTGGGACTGAAGACCGCCGCGTTTGTGCGCGGCGAGCGCCCGGCCGTACTGAATCCGACCTTGCTCGACCTTATGGAATGGGGCATGGCACTTCATTTCGTATCGCGCGAAGACTACCGAAACTTGCGCGCGCATCGGGAATGGAACAGTCTGCCGGGAATTCGGCCGGGGCAGTACTGGTTGCCGGAAGGTGGTGCCAGCGAATGGGCCAGGCAAGGTGTGGCCGAAGCGGTCGCGGAAATCGACGCACCTTACGACATACTGGCTTTGGCTTGCGGCACCGGCACCACGCTGGCGGGCGCGGTCGGCGCGGTGGCGTCCGGCGTGGAGATCGTGGGCGTGCCGGCCCTAAAAGGGGCCGAA
>NZ_JBYMAP010000204.1:0-6851 GCF_057766305.1 Methylomonas sp. BG-2
CGGGAGCAAGACTGGCCGTGGTTGCGCTCGCCCATCCTGCAAGCCACGCTGACGGCACTTGCCGCGTTGAGCATCGCGTTTTATAGCCAGTACAAAACCAAGCAAACCCAAACCGAAGACTTGATGAGATTGGCGACGTTTTCCCGGCAACCCATCGACGAACTCAGCCTAAAAATCACCGCCGCGATCAAAACCATAGACGACGGGTTTGATTTCAAAAGCCTATCCGAAAATGGCGAAGCGAAATGGCCGCAAGCCGATCACGCCGGCGAAGCGTCCGCGGATCATTAGTCGGAGGCTGCCACCTGCAACACGCCGCTGTTTATTCGCACCGAAAACGTCGCCACATCCTCGTAGGCCGGCGCGCATTTGACTTGGCCGGTCTTGACGCAAAACCGGGCGCCGTGGCGCGGGCAAACGATCTCGTCGCCGTCCAGTTCGCCGCTGGCGATTTCGGCGCCGTCGTGCGTGCAAACGTCGGCGATGGCGTAAAACTCGCCGCCGATGTTGAACACCGCGACATCGTCGCCGTCGACGTCCACCACCACATGCTCACCGTCGGCCAAGGCCGACGCCGCCACTACGTCTATCCAATCCGTCATAGTCCTCTCGCTGCTTATCGCCCAAAAGCGTCCGTCTACTTCAAATACACATCGTAACGCAACAGTTTGCCGTGCAAACTCTCCTGCGGTTTTCCACCCAAAGGCTCGGCGTAATCCGGGCTTTTGACGACCACCCGCCGGCCGGCAGCGGCCAGCGCCGCCTCGAACAATGCTTGCCGATCCAGATCGTCGCCAAGAATATCGCGCAAGATGGCCATCGATTTACGGGTCGCCGCCGACTGCTTGCGCTTGGCTGGAAACATCGGATCCAGATAAATGCACTCCGGCTGTTCCGGCAACCCCGCCAGCAACTCGATCGCATTGCCGACCAGCAAGCGCGGCGCTTGCAATTCGCGGCGCAGTACCCAGTCCTTGCGTGCCAAGCGTTCGAAACCATCGTGAATCAAGGCCGCCATCACCGGCGAACGCTCGATGCAGGTCACTTGGTAACCCATCCGAAACAAGGCCAGACTGTCTTGCGCCCAACCGCAGGTGGCATCGACCACCGTGTGCGTTTTTTTGCCGACCGCCTGCGCCAGCAAATCTTTTTTCGGGGCCGGATAGGAATGCTGCTCGCCGGGACGCGGATCGACTTCAACCGCCAACCCGCCTTTTTTCAGGTTTTGCCGGTCCAGCAGTTTCAGGAAGCCGTCGCGGTAAGCCAGAAAAATCTCGCCGTCGCCGGATAGCGCTCGTTCCAAACCCAGCAGGTTGACACCCAAATGTTGCGCCAGAACGGCCGCTCGCGCGTCGTCGTCGCTCAATACGGCAAGTTTGGTCGCGGTCACTATTCCGTCGAAACCGCTTCCTGCTCGTTTTTCAGCGCGGCATCCAGCGTGTGCCAGGCCAGCGTCGCGCATTTGACCCGGGCCGGATACTCGCGCACGCCGGCCAATACCGCCAGCTTGCCGATCGCTTCAAGGTTGATGTCTTCGGTCTTGCCGGTGGTCATTTCGTGGAATTGCTTGAATAAGGCTTCGGCCTCGTCTTCGTTCAAACCCTTGATGATTTCGGTCATCAGCGACACCGAAGCGGTGGAAATTGCGCAACCGGAACCTTGAAAACTGGCATCCTGAATCACATGGTCGTCGCCGATTTTCAAGAACAGGGTCAATTTATCGCCGCACAGCGGGTTGAAACCGTCCACTCTGCGATTCGCGTTATCCATGATCCGGAAGTTGCGCGGGTTGCGGTTGTGGTCGAAGATGACCTCTTGGTATAGGTCGCGTAGTTCGTCAAACATTAGCCAAACACCTCTATTAAGGATTTGATGCCCTGCATCAATACATCGATTTCTTGGCGGGTATTGTACATGGCGAACGAGGCGCGCGCCGTGGCCGGCACGCCGTAAAAATCCATCACCGGCATCGCACAGTGGTGACCAGCGCGCACGGCGATACCCAAGCTGTCCAGCATCGTACCGATGTCGTGCGGATGAATATGATCCAACGTGAACGACAAAATGCCGCCCTTGTGCTCGGCCTGGCCGATGATATTCATGCCCTTGATTTGCAAAGCCTGTTCGGTAGCGTAAGCCAGAAGATCGGCCTCGTATGCGGCGATATTGGCAATGCCGACGGCACTGACATAATCGATCGCCGCGCCCAGGCCGATGATTTCGGCGATGGCCGGGGTGCCGGCTTCGAACTTGTGCGGCAGTCCGGCGTAGGTGGTTTTCTCGAAAGTCACGGTGCGGATCATGTCGCCGCCGCCTTGATACGGCGGCATCGCTTCCAGCAAGGCTTGCTTGGCGTATAACACGCCGACGCCGGACGGCCCGTACAGCTTATGGCCGGAAAACACGTAAAAATCGCAGTCCAGGGCTTGCACGTCGACCGGCGTATGCGGAATGGCTTGGGCACCGTCCAACAACACCGGAATATTCTTGGCGTGGGCTACGGCGACGATTTTCTCCACAGGATTGATCGTGCCCAGCGCATTGGACATCTGAGTGATCGCCACCAGCTTGGTATTGGCGTTCAACAGTTTTTCAAACTCGTCGAACAGCAACTCGCCGGCGTGGTCAATCGGCGCAATTTTCAGGACCGAGCCGATTTGCTGGCATAGCATCTGCCACGGCACGATGTTGGCGTGATGCTCCATCGCGCTGATTACGATTTCGTCGCCGGCTTTAAGCTGCGAATGACCGTAACTTTGCGCGACCAGATTGATCGCTTCGGTCGCGCCGCGCACAAAGATGATTTCCTTGGTACTGGCCGCATTGATGAAGGCCCTGACCTTCTCCCGCGCGCCTTCGAACTTGTCGGTGGCTTTGACGCTCAAGGTATGCACGCCGCGATGAATGTTGGCGTATTCGCGGCTATAGGTATGGACGATGGCATCGATCACCGCTTGCGGCTTCTGGCAACTGGCGGCGTTGTCCAAGTAAACCAAGGGCTTATTGCGGATTTTCTCGCCGAGGATAGGGAAATCGGCGCGGATTTGTTCGATAGGAAATGTGCTCATCGCTCGCTAATGGGTTAAATTGATTTGGTCGTTACTAAACATTAGAATCGTTTCAGTCGATTCCTTACTTTGGATACCGCCATGGTCGCCGTTTTTCCTCAAAAACACCTCACCGACATCGCAGAATGGCATCGCATGGGCGAGGCCGGCATTTTTCCGCCGGAAAGCCACATAGAACTCATCGAAGGGGAAATTCTGCATATGGCACCGATAGGCTTTAACCACGCAGGACACACAAGGCGCTTAAATGCGTTATTTTCTTCGTTGGTTGAAAAACAATTTATTGTCAGCATCCAAAGCCCTGTGCAGCTCGGTGATCTATCGGAACCGGAACCGGATTTTGCCCTGCTCCGACCAGAACCAAATTTCTTTACCACCCGCCACCCCACCGCCGCCGACGTGTTGCTACTCATCGAAGTCTCCGACAGCACCTTGCACTTCGACCGCGAGCAAAAACGCCGTCTTTACGCTACCCACCTCATCCCCGAGTACTGGATCGTCAACCTGATCGACCACTGTCTGGAAATTTACCGGCAACCCGGAGATGGTGATTACCAAGTTCAAAGTACACTATCCAAGGCCGACGGGGTCAGGCTGGTTGCGTTACCGGATATCCAAATCCAAGTGGCGGACATTCTGTAGCGGCGAATCATTATTCGCCGCTACAAACTCATCGCCGGAAAACGCGCTAGCAACTCCTTCAGCAGCAAGCCTTTCAACTCGGCATTTTCGACCCTATCGACCATCTCGTTAGCAAACGCAAAGGTCAAAATATTCCGCGCCGTCGCTTCATCGACACCGCGCGATTGCAGATAAAACACCGACTTTTCTTCCAGTTGGCCGACGGTGACGCCGTGCGAACATTTGACGTCGTCGTTGTAAATCTCCAATTGCGGTTTGGTATCGACTTCCGCCTCCGCCGATAACAGCAGATTGCGATTATTCATTTCCGAATCGGTATGTCGCGCGCCCTCGGCGACAATCACCCGGCCCTGAAACACGCCGCGCGCCCGGTTATCCAACACGCCCTTGTAATATTCGCGGCTGATACCGTGCGCTTGCAAATGGTTGATGCGGGTATGGTTATCCAAATGCTGGCGGCCGCTAGCCACGAACAAACCATTCAAATTGCATGCCGCGGCCTTATTCAAATCGCTGTGAATATCGCTACGAGCCAGTAAGCTACCAAGAGCGAAGTTATGATGGGCAAAGCGGCTATCCGGCGCCTGCTTGACGTAAGTGCCGCCAAAATGCCTAGCTTTTTCGGCTTCCAGTTGCACCTTGTACAGCGTCAAGCCGGCATTGCGACCCAACAGGCACTCGTTAACCGAGGCGGTGAAATAACTGTCGGCACTGCCCACGTAGGTTTCGACGAAAGTCGCTTCGGCCTGATCGTTAACGATGAACAGGTTGCGAGTCGCCGCCAACGCATTGGTTTCAGTCACCACATGCAGAATCTGCACCGGCTTGTCGAGCGTCTGCTTGGCCGCGACTTCAATCACCACGCCGTCGCCGAACCAGGCGTTGTTGAACGCCACCAAACCGTGCTCGCGCGCCGCCACCGCCTGACCCAACCGAGCTTCCAACGCCGCCGGGGCTTCGCCCAACAACTGCTTGAGGCTGGATACCGTCACCGCGCCGGCATCGGCATCGATACGCGACAGCTCCGCGGCAAAACGGCCGTTGACCAGTACCACGCTGATGGCGTCTTCCAGCCGATGTTGGTTTAACCATGCGGCATCGATCGCTTGGCTCGTCGTCGGTGCAAACACGGTTTTGCTCAACGCCGACAGGTCGGTGTAGCGCCATTCTTCCTCGCGATGACCGGGAAAACCTCGCTCGCCGAACGCTTGCAAGGCCTCGGCACGAAATTGCCGTAACCATGACACGTCCCGGCCGGGCAGGCTGTCGGCCAGCGCCGGATAGGCCGTCAAATACGGATTGTTCGTCGCTTTGCCGATCATGCCGCTTGTCCTTCCAACCAGCTATAGCCTTTTTCTTCCAGTTCCAGCGCCAGCTCCGGCCCACCGGATTTGACAATCTTGCCGTCGGCCAGCACGTGCACCACGTCGGGCTTGATGTAATCGAGCAAGCGCTGGTAATGGGTAATCATCAGGAAGGAGCGCTCGCCGTTGCGTAGCGAATTGACGCCTTCGGAAACGATACGCAGCGCGTCGATATCCAGGCCGGAATCGGTCTCGTCGAGGATGCACAAATTCGGCTCCAGAATCGCCGCCTGCAGGATTTCGTTGCGTTTCTTCTCGCCGCCGGAAAAGCCTTCATTAACCGCGCGGTACAAGAATTTCTCGTCCATCTGTAGCAATTTGACCTTGCCTTTGACCAAGGTCAGAAAATCCATCGCATCGACCTCCGGCAAGCCGCGATGCCTGCGCATGGCGTTCAGCGCCGCTTTCAGCAGATAGATATTGCTGACGCCGGGGATTTCAACCGGATATTGGAAGGCCAGAAACACGCCTTCGCGGGCGCGGACTTCGGGGGCCATTTCCAGCAAGTCCTTGCCGTTGTAGGTGACGCTACCGGCGGTGACTTGATAACCGGGTTTGCCGGAGAGCACGTGAGACAAGGTACTCTTGCCGGCGCCGTTGGGACCCATGATGGCGTGGACTTCGCCTGGATTGATATCCAGGGTCAGGCCTTTGAGGATGGGTTTGTCGTTTATTGATACGTGTAGGTTGTTGATGCTAAGCATACGTTTTTTACCTAAGTTTTTAAAATGTAGGCTGGGTAGAACACAGTGAAACCCAGCGTTTTAAATTCTTTAAATTGTTTCGCTACCGCGAAGATTTATTTATCGTTCCCACGCTCCAGCGTGGAAATGCCGCCTTTGACGCTCCGGCGTCATGTTGGGCTTGGCTGGGTTGTTAAATCCAGCCTTGAAATCTTTATTGTTCTGATCGTTCCCACGCTCCGGCGTGGGAATGCAGCCTTTGACGCTCCGGCGTCATGTTGGGCTTGGCTGGGTTGTTAAATCCAGCCTTGAAATCTTTATTGTTGTTTCGCTATCGCGATAGCCTATTTTAATGTCGGGTCTCGGCCCGACAGCCGAGGTGCTTTTCTTTGCTTGTCCAAAGAAAAGTACCCAAAAGAAACGACACCCCATGCCGCTTAGATCCTGCGCTCCGAAGGCTTTGAGCGGGGTTTTCGGAAGGGCTGTCCTAGCCCTCCGAAAACGCGCGGCATCCCTGCCGCGCCCCTGCGGGCAAATCCACTCAAAGCCTCCGGTGCTCGGCGCGGCAACAGGGGAATAAAACCATCCCCAAATCGATCAAATGACTATTCTTTAAGCGCCCAATTCGGAAAATATACATACGTGCCGAACAACGCGAGGCGCATCGTTCGCGACCGATGCGCTTCGTATCCACTCTGCACATCCTACGCGGGAAAAATTCACCTAAATGGAATATCAGAAACACTGACATCAATATTCTCAAATCCTTTAACCCTAAGCACATGCTTTAACTTATCTGCCCGAATATACTTTTCTTTATGCGGACCAACAATTATTCTCTTAATTGGGAGATTGTTTTTTATGTCATTAAACAGTTCAACATATGGAACACCAGCCCCTCTGAGTTTTATCTTTTCTTCAAAACTCGAACGACTATTGCTCGGAACACGAATTGCAATCCTCACTTCATTCTCTTCACTAAACGCATGATGCTTGAATGTAACCGCGCAACGGATAACCGAAAACAAAGCCTTGTTCACTAAATCAGAATGTGGCTCAAGTGCATTAAAATAAATTTGATCGGATAATTTTAT
>NZ_JBYMAP010000205.1:0-6841 GCF_057766305.1 Methylomonas sp. BG-2
CTCATTAGTAAGCGGGTCCGGCGGTGAGCCATATCGATTTTCGTGCGTGGATTCTGCCGGGACGTGGGCTAGACGTGACCATTCTGTTTCGCAGATACAGCAAGTCGGCCGAGCCGTTCTCGAGATGATCAGAGATAATCGAGACCGCTACGCTATCCTAGTGGATGAGGTTAAGGCATTGCCAGGGAACGCGAGCCAGGCGGAGTTTGACGCGATCCAGTGGTAGTTCGTCTGTGACAGAACCGTGTCTTAATTGAAGTTTTGCTATTGTTTAGCATGTTTTATTTAGGTTGAAAATAAGCGGGCAAACGCTCTAAGCTATTGATTTCAATGGTTATAAATTATTGATTGCGTGTCTGGGGGACAAGGGGTCGTGGGTTCGAATCCCGCCGTCCCGACCAATTTAATCAATGGCTTACAAAATAAGTTGTTGGGTAAAATCAGAAAAAGTCGGTTTCGGGATGACAATCGGGATAACCTTTTTCATCTCAAGCAACGTGATGCTGATTTTGCGAAACAGATTTCGCTTAGCTTTAAATTAGCGACTCATCTTCAAACAAACGCAGCCGCTTGAACATCCCGGCTAACGACAAATCGATCAACACATCGTGTTTTAGATCGAGCTTCTAGAATGTTTTACCATGCATACCTTTCGGCTTGACGCCGTTGAGATTTAAGACTCCCGCTCCTCATCCCAGCTTTTCACTAATCAGGTCTGTTTGTCTACTTGGGCGGTCATCTCGTTTTTCTCTGGTCGATTCATAAACGAGTTGATGGCAATGCCGACATGCCAAGATTTTTTCCGCTAAAAATAACCGCCACCCGTTTGTCACAGCCGTGAGCAGGACAGATTAGCCACGAGCGTATCCGGTCTGCCTTCCTTGATGGCGGTAAATTCGATGCCGACAAATAACGCCTGCTTCTGAAAAAGTCGCTTCAGCAAAGCATTGGGCGTCCGCCGGAAAACGTCCTTGATGGCGTAATTTCAGACCAACGTTTTCCTTTCTGTCGCTCAGTAAAAACGTTAGCTTAGATTATATGAGACCTTGCTGTACATTGCAGTACATTCCCAGTACCGTAAAATAAGGGAGAAAGAGACATGGCTAGCACCAAAACCACCACGCTGACATTTCGCATCGATCCGGCGCTAAAAGAAGCGCTACGGCTGGCTGCCGAGCGGGAGCATCGCTCGCTAGCCAATATGGTGGAGGTGTTGATTCGGGATTATTGCGGCCAAAACGGCATTGCAATCGCCAGCCAATCTTCAAACCCCGATAACAACGACTAAACACGCAACACCATCACCGCTCAATGGCCATCAAAAAATCCGACCTCTATTCTTCCCTGTGGGCCTCGTGCGACCAATTGCGCGGCGGCATGGACGCCAGCCAGTACAAGGACTACGTACTGTTCATGCTGTTCATCAAATACATCACCGATAAATACGCCGACAGCGACCACTTCGCCCCGCCGGTGGTGATTCCGCCCGGCGCCAGCTTCAAGGACATGATCGCCCTCAAAGGCAAATCCGACATCGGCGACAAGATCAACACCCAGATCATCGGCCCCTTGGTCAATGCCAATGCCCGCTTGTCGAAAAGCGACTTCCCGGACTTCAACGATCCCAACAAACTTGGCGAAGGCAAGGACATGGTGGAGAAGCTCTCCAACCAAACGTATCGACGATTTTGTGGATGTCCTGCTCGCGCAGGAGGTTTTTGTTGCCATCCTTGATAAAGCCCTTGCTGGCGTCGATCATGAACACGCCTTTGCGGGCGGGGGCGTTTTCCTTGTCGATCACCAGGATGCAGGCCGGGATGCCGGTGCCGTAAAACAGGTTGGTCGGCAAGCCGATGATGCCTTTCAAATAGCCGGAACGCACCAGCTGTTGGCGGATCACCGCTTCGGCATTACCGCGAAACAGCACGCCGTGCAGCAGATAGGCATAGTCGCCCTGTTTGGCGGGCGGCTCGCCCCAAGCAAAGCGCTGGTAAGGGTCGGTGCCGGGCGTCAGGCCGGTGCTCCAGCTCTTGTCGGAAAACGGCGGATTGGCGACCACGTAATCGTAAGTACGCAATTGCTCGCCATCCTTGAACTTGAGCGCGGCCAGCGTGTTGCCGGACAGGATGGTGGCGGTCGGAAAGTCGTGCAGGATCATGTTCATCCGCGCCAGACCGGCGGTGGCGACGTCTTTTTCCTGGCCTTCCAGCGTGATATGTTTGCCGGCCTCGGCGGCGACTTTCAGCAGCAAGGAGCCGGAGCCGAAGGTTGGGTCGTAAGCGGTGGTGGAGCCCTTGGCGTTGTCGGGCGAGATGCCGATGACCTTGGCGATGATGCGGCTGACTTCCGACGGCGTGTAAAACTGGCCTTTGCTCTTGCCGCTTTCGGTGGCGAAGGGCGCATCAGGTATTCGTAAGCGTCGCCGAGAATGTCGTCGTGTTCGGCGCGGTTTTTGGAGAAATCCAGCTCGGGCTTTTGGAAGATGCTGATCAGGTTATCAACAGGCCAAACTGCGCAATCAAGCCAGGGAAACGCCCCGGCAGTTTGTCGAGCGCGAGACTCACTATTTATGGGGGCGCCGGCATTTGCTGACCATCATCGAACGCGGCGGCAAGCCTTTTGTGAATGTCGATCATCGGCGTATTTCCCTGTATTTGCCCCCGGAAACACCTTTGGAAAAGCGCGCGGAGTTGATTCACGAATGGCATAAGGTATTGCTGCACCAAGCCATACCGCCCTTAATCGCAAAATGGCAAGCCAAGCTCGGCGTTACGGTGAAGCAGTATTTCTTGCAGCGCATGAAAACCAAGTGGGGCAGTTGCAACCCTAAAGCCGGTCATATCCGCTTAAATACTGAATTGGTTAAAAAGCCCAGGCATTTGCTGGAATATGTGGTTGTACACGAGATGGCGCATCTGTTGGAGCCGACTCATAGCGAACATTTTATCGCGCTCTTAAACGACTGCTACCCGGCATGGCGCGAGGCAAGGGTCGAGCTGAACGAGTTACCGTTGTCGGCGGAGCAGTGGAGAGAGTGAGCAGACGATGGGGCGCTTATCCGGATGATTTGCCCTTGCTCCTGCCCGCGGCAAGCGATATCGGTCCGTTTTAATCGCGGTGCCAAATTAAGCACCGTCAATCGCCAAAAGCGCCGTATTCACGCGGCGAGCTGGCCGGCGCGACTCGCCGCGCAAGGTCAGAACTTCGCCGTGACCGTTATTTTGGTATCAAGCCTGCCGCCCGAGCAGGGCTTACAACGCGAAACCGGCGATTCGCCACGATCGCCGTTTCAATCGCCACTCAAAACGTCATTCCCGCGACACTAACAGTGATTCTCGCAATGCTTCGAGCAATAAACGCAAGGCTCCGAGCCTTGCGCGCAAGGCAAAAAGCAATTCGCGAAACACTAAAAGAGTTGCGCGCAATTCTCCGAGTAACAATCGCAAGGCAAAAAGTGATTCGCGCAACGCTAAAAGAGTTGCGTGCAACTCTCCGAGTAATAAACGCAAGGCTCGGAACCTTGCGCGCAACGCAAAAAACCTATCGAACGACGGGGCGAGGCGGGGAGTAGGGATTCCATTGGGGATGTCCATTCGCGCACTCTCGGGTAAACTGCCGGTCGTTCCCGGAGCGGTCTCCAAGGCGACTAAAATGACAGAATCGCTTACGCCATCCCGACGATAATAAAAAACCCGCGAAACCATTCGGTTTGCGGGTTCTAAAATGGGTGCATTCGGTTGAATGCGGAGTTGGTGCTCAGACCGGACTAGAAATAATGCTAACGAAATGAAATTAAACGTATTATTTTTAATAAAAATCATAAATACACGATCACGTACACGATTTTGTTTCTTAGGCATCAATTTGCATTTGAATAGACTACCGATTCCAAACCGCTACGGGTTCGATTGGTAAATGACCAATCGAACCCGTATGCTTTTATCAGTTTGGAACTGCCATTCGGTAGCCCATTGCTCGATATCCGCGTTGGCGTTTGTCCCACATACGTAGTAACGCCGGGTGACCGGTGTCGACAAAGTCGATGATTCGAACATTGGTTTTGGTAGCGTGCTCTCGGTGTAAGCGGCCAGCATACTGCTGCAGAGTACCTTTCCATGAGATCGGCATGGCCAGAACCAAGGTATCCAGTGGCGGGTGATCAAAACCTTCGCCCACCAATTTACCAGTGGCTAACAATACCCGAGGCGCATCTGGTGGCAGTCCTTCAAGTTCTGTGATCAAAGTTGCTCGTTGCTTTTTCGACATTCGGCCGTGAAGCACAAAAGGTGGCGGTAATTTGCTGTCCAATGCTAACAAAATAGCATCCAGATGCTCGGTGCGCTCAGTCAGGACCAGTACTTTTCGTCCCTGATCAAAAGCCGCGATGATGTCATTGGCAATTACCGCCGTGCGCTCCACATCATTGGCGATGTGACGGAATACATCCTGTATAGCGGATTCCTGAGGCAGATCGATAGTCTTGTAAATCATCTGCGGAATAACTTCCAGATCACTTGGCGCATTATCTGGTTTGGCAGCGGTATAGCGGATTGGTCCGCACTGCATGAAAATGATGGGCTGTTGCCCGTCGCGGCGCACAGGGGTGGCAGTAAGCCCCAACACATATTTCGCTTTAACCCGTTTCAAGATGGCATCAAATGAAACGGCGCCGATGTGATGACATTCGTCGACGATCACGTGTCCATAATTCTCTACCAATGGATTGACTTCGCCTTGCCGCGACAATGACTGCATCACCGCAATATCGATTTTTCCAGACGGTTTGGCTTTACCGCCACCAATAGTTCCAACGAAGCCTTTGCCTACGCCGAGGAAAGATTGCAAGCGCTCCTGCCATTGTTTGAGAAGTTCGGTGCGATGAACCAAAATCAGGGTGTTGATGCCTCGCCGAGCAATCATCGCGGCAGCAGTCACCGTCTTACCAAATGCTGTCGGAGCACAGAGAACACCAGCATGTTGTTGCAACATTTCAGTGACAGCCAATTCTTGATCTGGACGCAAAATACCTGCGAAGGAAATTTCGATTGCTTGTCCATCAAACCGTTCATCCTTTAAGTCACAGTGAATACCGTTTTCCTTCAATAAGTTTAAGGCGGCATCCAGGCAACCGCGCGGTAATGCGATATGGTTTGGATAGTTTTCGGCACAGCCAATAACACGCGGCTTATCCCAAACAGGGAAGCGCATGGCTTGTGCTTTATAAAATTCAGGATTTTGAAAGGCTGCGAGGCGGATCAGTCGATTTGCCAGAGGTTGTGGCAGTTCGGATTTCTCGAAATAGATCAGGTTTGCCAGAGTAATAGACAGCGATTCTGGCAATGGCCCGGCAAGTTTGGCATTTTTGCTATCAGTCCGCTTCCAAGGTTCTTTGTGATCTTCCTCGTCAATAAAAGTGACATCCAATGGATGTGCATTGCCGGTGGCCCGCAAAATAGTTGGCTCAATGTCCACGACTGCCATCGGCTGGATACTGGCTAAAAATCCCCACTGGTCGGAATAGGGCTGCAAGTGTTTGTCGATAAACACGCTAAATCCACTTTCCCGTGGTTTTTTCTGCAAAGGTAATGCGATTAAATTGCCAAAACCACCTTTGGGCATGGTGTCCTGATTGGGAAACAGGCGATCGTAGGAAGTCAGTTTCAGTTGTCGAGTCCGAGAACAGGTATGGCTGATGATGGCCGTGCCGAGGCGCCTGGCATCACGCGCAGAAACATTGGTTGCGAAGAAAATCCATGCATGAGCGCCATTACCGGAACGCGATATCTCCAGTGCAGATGGTATCCCAAGTTCAGAGCATGACTGGATAAATGCCTGTGCATCTTCCTTCCAATCGGCCTCGTCGAAATCAACCGCCAGAAAATAACAACTGTCGTCAGCCAGCAAGGGATAAACGCCAATCGTCTGCTCGCCGGACAGATGGCTATAAATGACCGCATCAGACAAGGCACTCAGTTGCCGAACGCCACAATCGGAGCATTTGATACGAGGCTTGTGACAGACACCGGGCCGCCATTCATTCGCGCATGCAGGTGAGTAGCCAGATTTTCCTGTAGTCTTGCTTTCCCAGCGAACGGGATAAACGTCGGTTCTGCCGCGAAACAAGCGACGAAATAACGCTACCTTCGCGGCAGTAGACAGTGCAGATAATTCTGGCTCTATCGGATCTATTTTTGGTGGAAGCTTTTGCGGTAACCTCCACTCGATGTTATGTGCTTCAAGTAAAGCAATCAGCCTCGCGTTTTCAGCTTGAAGATCGGATAAAAGCGCATTGCTAGTCATCAGTGTCATATTCGGATAACAATATTGCCATATCTTCGCCAACACCCCAGCCGACATTCGAGCCTTGCTTTGCAACTTGCTCGAGTCTGTGTATATAAGCTGGGCGTTTGGCTTCCGGCAATGCCATGACATATTTCAATGCTTGTTCGAACATACGCACTAAGGCATCAAAATAGCCTTCATCGTCCATGCCGCAGTAACCCAGGAAAACAAATACTTCTTCGCAATAGAAAATTGACAGTTCAGCCAGTCCTTCAGGTTGACCGACCGCCTTTTTGTAATCGGTAATCGCTTTCTTCGCTTTGGCCACTGAGAGGCTGATTGCGCATTACATCAGGACAAATCCAGCGGGAAATGGTGGTCTTATAGGGTTTAAGAATATCCTCGCCCAACCCGAATCGTGCATGCAGAAACGTTTGATTATCTTTATTCGCTGCGTATAGATCCTGTATAAGCCCGATCAGACCAACTCGATCGACGTCAGCCAATTTGGATTTAACGTCGCTCCAGGTTGCTTTGGATTTTTTCTGTTTGCTAGTCA
>NZ_JBYMAP010000206.1:0-6835 GCF_057766305.1 Methylomonas sp. BG-2
CACGAGCAAACCGAAACCAACGACATCCAATCATACATAAACTCCCTGGCCGGTTAACAAGGGCCATAACGCCGCTTAGAATGCCGGCACCGGCAAATCCCAAGCAATTAAACCAGGGTTGAAACTGAAGTTGGCGTTTAGATCGTCTTCTTTCAGCCGAACAATAAAAGCCCGTTGCACTTCACCACGAATGGCTGTGCAAGGATCGGCGCGTCCGGTCCAAAACCGGTGCGATCAGTCGGCCTAGCCGCCGGTCCGGAACACCAGCGTCCGATTGTTGGCCGGCATTCCACATCGTCTATCGCGGTCAAGCCGGCCGCCGCCGCCAAATCAGCGATCCATTCGTAATCCTTGATGCCGCTGCGCGGATCGCGCTGCTTTAGCCAGTCGTCAAAGCGGGCATTACTGTCGCTGGTATAGCGGCCTTGGTAATTGAACGGTCAGTAAAAGCATACGGTCGCAACCGGATTTAGATAAGTCCGCAATCTTTCGAACAACACTTCGACCTCGGCATGCCCCATGATGTGCAAGGTGTTGGCGGAAAATAACGCGCTGATGCCGCTGCACGGCCAGATCGCGTCGGTCACATCCAAGGCCAGCGCCGGACGCAGATTGTCGAGTCCGGCTTCGTCGCGCCACAGCGCGATACCGGGCAAATGCTCGGCGCGATCGGTCGGCTGCCATTCCAGGTGCGGCAAATGCCTGGCAAAATGGCAAGCATGCTGGCCGGTGCCGCTACCGATTTCCCAAACCGTCGCCGGCTCGGTAAACGCGGTCCTTAGCACTTGCAGTATCGGGTCTTTGTTGTTTTCGCAGGCTTGCGAGAAAGGCTTATCGGGCATCGGCGGTTCCGTTCGGGAGTACGAGACCGGCTATTATGCTATTGATCAGGTCTATCGGTCGTGAAAGGATTTTAGCCCCGGAGAATGAAAAAGAGGGAGTAGGAGCGACATTAGCCGCGATCAAGGATCTTCCGATACCGGTAGTCCGTAGTTTGCCCAACGGCTTAAATAGAAACCGATCAGTGAAATCCGTTTACACAAAAATTCTTACACCCTCGCGAAATTGCTTTGAATAGCCCCGATGCTCAAACGAGTTGGGACAACACTCCTTACACTCCCGCCTGCAACCGCCTTTTCTCACTCTCCGCTATCATCGCCGATAAATCCTCGGCCGGGCGGATTTCCTAGGGGCCCATTTTGATGCCGGGATGGTTGGAGATCAGTCGGATGGCGTGGTTCATGTCCGTCGCTTCCAATATCAGCACGCCGCCGAGCAGTTCCTTGGTTTCGGTGTAAGGCCCGTCGGTGCACTGCACCGAACCGTTACGATGGCGTAGCGTGACGGCACTGCTGGGGCCTTGCAAGCCTTCGCCGCCAATCCAGTTGCCGTTTTGCTTCAGGACGGCATCGTAGGCAAAGCAGGCGTCGATCATGGCCTGTTGTTCGGTTTCGGTTTTGTTCGCCCAGTTCTCCAGGTCCAAATAGCCGAAGCAGAGGTATTTCATGGTGTTCTCCTTTAAACGCAGTTGAAACTATGGTGTTTGCCGAACCTTGTCGTTTGGGAAATGGCGGAATCGACATCCGCCAGAAACAATTTTCCGCTGCGGCAGGCAGACCGTCCCGTCCGCTGGTTTCCGCGTGGTGCCGAACCGCGCCATAATGAAAGCCATGACCATAGCACCCGCGCGCCCTACCCGCCTCGGCATCATCTCGGACACCCACGGCCTGCTGCGCCCGGAAGCCCTGGCGGCGCTTCGCGGTTGCGAGCGGATTTTGCACGCCGGCGACGTCGGCAAGCCGGAGGTATTGCAAGCACTGAACCCGTTAGCGCCGGTGACGGCGGTGCGCGGCAATAACGATAAAGGCGGCTGGGCCGAAAAATTGCCGGCCTACGCCCGTTTGACGGTGGCGCAAATCGGCATTTACCTGATCCACGATCTGGCCGATCTGGACTTCGATCCGGCGGCAACGGGGATTCGCATCGTGATTTCCGGCCATTCCCACCGGCCGTCGATTGTGGATCGCAACGGCGTGCTGTATTTGAACCCCGGCAGCGCCGGTCCGCGCCGCTTCAAGTTGCCGGTGACCGTCGCCGAACTGGTCATATCCGACCAGGTGCAGGCCAGAATCATCCCGCTACAGGTTTGATGCGCGTTGTTTTAAAAATTGGCGTGTAAAATCGCGGCCACCGCTGCTAAGGCTTGCGGCAACACGTAATCGCCAACTGCGCCTACATAACCCGATTCACCGCACCAAAACCAACGACCATGAGTTTCGACTTCAACGCTTACCTAGACCGCATCGGCATTGCCCGCCCCGAACCCACCCTGGCCGGCCTGAGCGCTTTGCAACAGGCGCAACTCGGCGCGATTCCGTTCGAGAACATCAATCCGCTGTTGGGTTTACTACCCGATTTGGAGCCGGCGGCGTTGATGGCCAAGATCGTCGCCAGCCGGCGCGGCGGTTATTGCTTCGAGCTGAACGGCTTATTCGAGCACGCGCTAAACGAACTGGGATTTACCTACCGGCCGATCATGGCGCGGGTGCGGATGGGACGCAGCGAGGGCGGGCCGCGGCTGCATTTGGCCTTTATCGTCGAGGCGGACGGCGAATCCTGGCTGGTCGATGTCGGTTTCGGCGGCCCCAGCCACTACCGGCCGTTGCGGCTGGGCACCGAGCAGGAACAAGCGCTGGACCAAAACCGCTTCCGCTTGCGCCGGGAAGCGGAGTCAGGGGAAACCGTGCTGGAGCGGCAGCAAGACGACGGCTGGTTTGCGCTTTACAGTTTCGACCGCTCCAGAGTGCAGCGCTGCGACCTGGAGGCGGCCAATCTGGTTTGCACGACCTGGGAGCAATCATTGCTGTCGCAAAATCTGTTGATTTGCCGCAACACCGCCTCGGGCTGGGTGCAATTGTTCAATACCAATTTTTCGAAATACATCGGCGGCGAGCAAATCAGTACGCCGGTGGCCAACGCCGAACAGTTGCGGGCGTTACTGGACGAGCAGTTTGGTATCGAGATAGACGATGGCCAGTTGAGCGGTCTGGCAGACCGCTTGGCGCTGCCGGGACGCTAAACGTTCGCTGACTTTGCGCGCCCACCAAACGGTGCGACCTTATTCAAGCCGCCCAACACAAAAAAGCCTCGTCGAGTTTTCTCGACGAGGCCCCGGCCGAGTCCGACCGCTTATTGTATGACCGGCACGCTGGTCGTGGTGGCGCGGTAGTTGGCGACCTGCGGCGCGGTGTAATTCGTCGTTCTGACTTGGTCGGACGAATTCGCATCGCCTTCCGCGAAACCGCAAGCGCTACCGGCGCATTGCGTGGTCAAGTTTGGCGTCGAGAACAACATCACCGACGGGCCGTAATAGCTCATCACGGTTCCGAACTTGCCACTGACGCCCCAAGCATAGGAATACGAGAATTTACCTTGGAAACTGCTGTAGGCGCGGTCGTGAACGTTGCCGAGGCTATGGCCGATTTCATGGGTGAAAGTACTGACCCCGCAATAATAATTGGTCTTCGAGTCTTTTGAATAGCCGTCGCCGATGGTTCCGAACCCAAATTTGGCATTGGCCGCTCCACCATTGGCAAAACCGACATAGGTGGTACCGCAACTGCCGGCGGTTTCCGCGTAAAGCGGTCGGAACAACATCACCAAATCGGCACCGTATTGGTTGCGTAGCGCGGCGGTGCCGGCAAACGCGCCTCGGTCGTAAGCCAAATCGGATAACGCTTGCGAGTTGGAATTGCTCTCGGTGTACGTGGTCGGTTTGGCATGCACCAATCTCAAGCTCATGTTTATGCCTGAGTCTTTGTAAGACTGGTTGGATACATCCACCAAATAGGCAATCCGTTGTTTCGCGTAGGCGGCGGTTTGGTTGACCGTCGTGTACAGCACCATCAAATCGACAACCGCATTGCCCGAACTGCTCGCTGCGTTGGCCGTGGTTTGCACGCCGGCCGCCGCATAGGTGGCTTCAGCGGCTTTCGCCTTGGTTTCCGCCGCGACCGCGAGCGCATATTTTTTGTCGTAAGACGACTTCAATTGCGTCGCGCTGGTTTGGGCGGATTTATAAGCCGAATTGGCTTGGCGCAGTTGAGCGCTCAAGTTGTTGACATTGGCTTGCGCCGAACTGGCCGCCGCTTTCAAAGCGGAATTTTTCTTGGCTTTGTTCGACGCGGTTTTCGCGTTGACCAAAGCGGTTTTGGCGGCGTTCAATGCATTGCTTAACGACGCCACGGTTTGCGATCCGGCGTCGACTTTGGCTTTGGCGGTGAGATATTGTTGATACAAGGCGTTAGCTTCGGCGGTCAAGGCATTCGCCGCCGTCCTGGCGGTTTCAGCCGCTGTTCGCAACGCATCCAAATTGCCGGCGTCGCCCAACGCGTCGTTCATCGTGACCGACGCGTCGGCCACAGCCTCCTCTTGATCGCCTTCGAAGCCGGCGGTTTGCAATCCGGATTTATCCAAATCAACCACGACGGTTTTGCCGTCAACGGTTTCGATGTTGTAGGCGCCATCCGGCGTAAAAACATTGCCGATCACGCCGGCATCGCCTTGGGACAGATAAACGCGATAGCCTTTACCTTCGTCGTCCAAATAACCGATCCAGGTGGCACTACCATCCGCGTGTTCAACCGCATTGTCGTGAACCACATTGTATTGGCCTATCGGTAAATCCAACGTAAAGGTTTTTCCAATCGGAACCTCCGCCAATTGATCCATCGGTAACTTGACGTTCATTACCGAACCCGGCTTAAAGTCTTTATAACGTTCCGGAAGGTTATTGGCATAATCCGGAGCGACTACAATCATTTCGGCATCCGTCGGGTTATTTGCGGAAGTATTTAAACCACTGCCGTTACGACCGGTAATAACCACGGTTTTAATGATGCCACTTTCGGCGATTATGCTGTGATTATATCCGACCAATAATTGATGCAAACCCATAGTCCAATCGTCGCCGATAATTTTATGCGTAATGGCGTCGTTTTCGAGGTCGGCATTGATTTTAAAGGTAATACCGGTACGGTTGGCCAATTGATCGGCCGCGTTCAGCAAGGTTTTGTTTTTGATGACGTGATAAACGTTGTGGGGCAATTCTTTAATTAACGGCGCTTGGCTGGCCATCGCATTGGCGGACACCACGGCCAAAATCGCGGTCGCAAGTGTTCTTATCTTTTTATATTCCGTCGCTTTCATTTCGGTCACCTTTTTAAATTGTCATCAGCAGGCACACCAACCGAGCCAACTCTGCTGAATCCGAGAGATTTCCGCTATATACGGAAACCTCTCAACCAATAAGCATCATCTTTTAAGATTGACACTTCCTTTATTTGAAACACGAAGTTATTGTAGGAATTCACCGAACCGGATTTGTGAAACCGGTCCGGTTTAACGGGATGCGCGGATTAATCGACCGATTAATCGGTGAGTCTTAGAGACGGCTCACAATTGGCGGATTGCCATTGCTCGCGATAGGCGTCGTAATCATACTGTTGGCACATTTGCAGGCTGCCGGCCGACAACGAGTAGACATCCGGCAGGTTATAGCCGTTGAACCGATTGGCCTTGATCAGACTGTAGGCGCCTAATTCGGCAAACACCAATTTGTCGCCGACATCGGGCACGCGTTTGAACCGATATTCGCCGAACAAATCGCCGGCCAAACAGGTGGATCCTGCCACGATCGCGGTACGCAAGCCGAACTCCTCGCCATTGAGCAAGCGAGGCTGGCGCTGGTATTCGAAGACTTCCGGGTGATGGTTGATCGAGGTATCCACGATCAGCACGGTTTTGCCGTCGCTGTCGAAGCGGTCCAGCACCGTGGTGACCAAATAACCGGCATCGCCGACCAAGGCCTTGCCCGGCTCCAAAAACACCGACAATCCAAAGCTTTCGCGCAAGCGTCGCAAGACCTGAACCAACTGGCCGGGCGCGTCGCGGTAACGATAGCCGCCGCCCAGATTCAGCCAATGCAAGGTTGGCGCCTTCATCAGCAACGGCTGGATCACGGCCAGGGTTTTCATCAGCGGGGTGAAATCCGGGCTATCGAAGACATTATGCACATGCAAACCCTTGACGCCCGGCGGCAAGCCGCCGCTCAACTCGGCGACGTCCACGCCCAGCTTGGAATGCGGCCGACACGGGTCGAAGCGCGGGTCGTCAATAAACGACAGTTTCGGGTTGATCCGCAATCCCTTGGATGCATACAAGGAGTTATCGGCCAAGCGCTGATACTGGCTCAAGGAGTTGAAGCTGATATGGGTGCAAATCTTGCGTAGTTCGGCGATTTCGGCCGGACGCAGACCCGGCGAGGTCAAATGCACGGTGCCGGAGCCGCCCAGAATTTCGTGGGCCCAGCGGGCCTCGAACAAGGAACTGACCGAGAAGCCGTCGACCCGCCCGCGCAACGATTCCATTAAAAAGCCCAACGGCAAGGCCTTGATCGAATACAGCACGTGACAGCCGGCCAGGTCCCGCAAGGCCAACAACGGTCGCAAATTGTCGGCGACTCTGTCCATATCCAACACAAAGGCCGGCGTCGTCTCAACGCTCTCTAAACAGGTACTAAGCATGGTCCCCCAGTTCTCCCTCGGCCGCGATAGGTCGCGGCTTCGGTAATCACATAATCCATAAAAATGTCGTGCGGCTCGGTCACGACAGCCGACATCATTTGAGATTCGTAGCAAATGCCGACCAACAGACAATCGGCCCGCACCCGGCTTAACAAGCGATCGTAGTAACCGGCGCCGTTACCCAAACGCCCGCCGTTTCGGTCGAAGGCCACGCCTGGCACCACGATCAAGTCCAGGTCGGCGATCGCCGC
>NZ_JBYMAP010000207.1:0-6797 GCF_057766305.1 Methylomonas sp. BG-2
TTTAATCAACGCCGTCATGCCCGCCGGGAAGCGGGCATCCAGTGCCATGGATGGCAAGCTTCGACCCGTCCGTGGAGTCTGGATTTCGGCAATCCCTGCCGAAATGACAAGAGCTACCGAGAATCTGACGAAGTAGAAGTAAGCGCTTGCGCGATGTGGCCCGCTATTCGCGGCTGGGGGCGGGGTGATTCGAGCCGTCGCGGGCGGCGACTCGCTTCAACCGCGATCGCAAGCGATTGACATCAGGACGGTCGCCGCTAAAGCGCCGCTTACCGGTTGATGGTTGGCGGGAGCGGCTTTAGCCGCGCCGACGATGTTGCCGACACCGGTCCGTCCATGGTTGTTCAACGACTTGGATAGTCATTTTCGGCGGACCTTACTGATTCGCGGCTAAGGCCGTGCATGCCATTTTTTATCTTCCAGAGTCAAATCCGGTCCACCATCCTTGCGATTAACGCGGCTGAAATATTGGCATGGTACACCGTTCTCGCGGTAACGCATTGCCGGTTAGACCTGATGGTTCGCCCGTCCGCTGTCGCGGCAACGGGTGACGGCCGGCTTCATTAATTCGAGAACTCTGGGAGATTGCAATGTTGATAAGCAAGAGATGGACGAGCCGCGCGGCCGGAACGCTGCTGCTGTTGGGCGGTGGCCTGTGGTCGGCGCTGGCTGGCGCGGACGACGCGGCTTGGGAGCGCGATGCCGATCGCTGGCAGCGCGACGAAAGCGTGCAGGTCGGGCCGCGGCCTTATTACTTGATCGATAAAATGAGCCCCGGTCGCTTGAAAACCAAACTGGAAAGTTGCAGCGATGGACCATTCCACAAAACCCATTTTTCGATCGGCCATCGCGGCGGCGGCACGCTGCAATTTCCGGAACACACCCAGGAAAGCCACGAAGCCGGGGCGCGGATGGGCGCGGGCGTTCAGGAATGCGACGTGACCTTTACCAAGGATGGCGAGCTGGTGTGCCGTCACGACCAATGCGATCTGCACACCACCACCAATATCTTGACCACGCCGCTGGCGGCCGCCTGCACCAAGCCGTTTTCGCCGGCTGAGTTCGATGCCAGCGGCAAGCGTACCAAGGCCGCGTCGGTGCTGTGCTGCACTAGCGACCTGAGTTTATCGGAATTTAAGTCGCTGAAGGGCAAGATGGATGCATCCAACCCCAACGCGGTGACGCCGGAACAATTTTTGGCGGGCACCGCCAATTGGCGCACTGATCTGTACTCGACCGGTGGCACGCTGCTGACGCATAAGGAAAGTATCGCGCTGTTGAAAAAGCTGGGCAGCAAATACACGCCGGAATTGAAAAGCCCAAATCGCAACGCCAAATTGCAGGTGGAAGATGTCTTCGGCAGTCAGGCCGCTTATGCGCAAGCGATGATCGACGAATACAAGGCAGCCGGTGTTTCGCCGAAAACCGTTTGGGCGCAGTCGTTTAATAAGGACGATGTGTTGTATTGGATTCAGCATGAGCCGGCTTTCGGCCAGCAAGCGGTTTATCTGGATGATGCCAACACGCCGGCCGACGTTCCGACTGCCGCCGATTTGAAGGGATACGCCGCGCAGGGCATCAAGATCGTTGCCCCACCGATGTGGATGTTGCTTAGCGTGGACGCCGCCGGCAAAATCGTACCGTCGCAATACGCCAAGGACGCCAAGGCCGCCGGTTTGGGCATCATAACCTGGACCCTGGAGCGCTCCGGCCGTATCGTCGAGGAAGTGTTACCGACCAAGGGCACGACCAGCCCGTCGTTTTATTACCAATCCACGCTGGATGCGTTGGAAAACGACGGCGACATCATGACGACGTTGGACGTGTTGGCGCGGGAAGTCGGTATTTTGGGGATCTTCTCCGACTGGTCCGGCACCGTCAGCTATTACGCCAGTTGCATGGGTTTGAAGTAAGTCCTGCCGTTCGGCCGTTCCCGCGCGTGGCGCGGGAATGTGCCGGCGCAAATATCCATTCGTGGGAGGCGCTTTAGCGGCGGCTGAAAGCGTTTCCCCGCGCCAAACGCCTTCGAATCGCGACTGAAGCCGCTGCTACAGCGGAATGCCAACACAAACCATCATCCTAAAAAGAGCAGTTGGGCGATGAAAAATCCCGCTCGCCCTTCGATGAACTCAGGACGAACGGGATTTTTCAATCACCCGGAGGGTGAGTGTGTTGCGAGCCGTCCGTGCTTCGACAAGGCTCTCCTGAGCGCAGCCGAAGGGCTCGGCACGAACGGCCCGCAACACACGCCAACGGCTCTTTTTAGGATCATCTGAGGGAGGCACTTTAGCGGGGGCTGAGCGCTTATCCCAAGTCGAACGCCTTCGAATCGCGACTGAAGTCGTTGCTACAGCGGAATGCCGGCGAAAATCAGAAGCGGGGTAACGGCTCCGGCAAGGCGCGAGGCTCAAGCAGTTTTTCGTAGCTTCACCTTTAACGGGCCAAGCGCTGCTCGAAACTGGTTAGCGGTTCGGCGACGCCGTCGGCGCCGACGGCCGGGATTTGCAGATATTCGTCCTTGGAAAATTTTGCATGCAGTGGATTGCCTGCGACCGTGGCGGATTCGTCGCCGATGTGTCCGTGCGGAATTTTCAAGGCCGGATGATCGAACGGCGCCCGTTGATAAAGCACGCGCTCGTCGGTCAAGGTTTTCAGGAAGGCCACCAGATCGGCCCGGTTCTGCGGATTGGACTGCAAGGTGGGTTGTGGAAATACCCGAGTCACGTGTTTGCTGTCCAGGTTGAAGTTGCCGCCGCGACTGTAAAATTCCACCACTTGCTCCAAGGTCGCCATGCCGCCGTTGTGCATATAGGGACCGGTCAATTCGATATTGCGCAGCGTCGGTGTTTTAAACGTGGCGGTGACCGCCGCGACCATTCGTTTGTTCACCGCTTTGTTCAACTCCGCTTGTGCGGCCGCCGGTGTCGGGATGAATGCGTTGGTGAGCGGCAGGAAGCAGTTCGCGGTGGTTTGCGGTTGCGGCAACAGGCCGTCGGTTTGGGTAAACAGACTGGGCAGGGGATAGCGCAGTTTCATATCGGTGGCCATCGCATTCTGAAAATCGCAAGCGCGTACCGCATTCACGTCGCTATCCAAGATGGCGGCGGTGTTGCCGACCAACAGTTGTAAATACTGGCTGGTGAACGACAAAGGGTTGCCGAAATCGTCCACGCCGCCGGCGCCGATGTCGTTGGCTTCGCGGGCGGCGCCGTTCGATGAGAAGCCGGTGTCGTAGAACGCGGTGACCGCCTGGTTGCCGACCATTAACGGAATGCGGTTGACGACGTTGGCGCTGGCGCTGATGCGGAAAGTCGGTTCGCCGAAGGCCTCGGGGTGGGTTTGGGCGATGGCGGCGTTGGCGGCGATCGATGCCGCGCTGAAATTCGGTCCCAAATGGCACAGCCCGCATTGATTGCTCCTGAATTGTTTCAAGCCGTTCAATTCTTCGGCGCTCAGGTCTATCGGTTGATGGTTGGCATCGCGGGCGCTGTTGTCGAACGGCGATTCGTCGGAAATCAATGTGCTTTCGTAAAGCTGAATCGCCAACGCGAAGAACATCGGAAAGTTGGCTTCCAACTGCGAGTAGGGGGATTGACCGACCGGTGGGCTGACCGGCACGGTACCCGAGTACGACCAATATCTGGCATGGTAGGCTTGTCGAATCAGCCCGGCGTAGGTGGTGTTCAGCCCCGGACTCAATTTATCGGCGTCGCTGTAGCTATAAGGGCCCAAGACGCTGTCCGCGGCATGCACCGGCTGGTTTTGCAGCGGTTGGCGGAACAGCAGTTTGCGGCCCAGATCCAGCAAACTGCGATGGTTGCAGCTCATTTCGGTGTGATTGGTCGGCGGTGCCACCGCCAATGAAGCCAAGGATGAATTGATCAGGTGCAAGCGTTGCTTTTGCACGGTTCGGGTGCCGGTCAGCACCCAAACGCCGGCATTCGGGTCGCGGTCGCCCCAAGGGCTGCTGCCGTTGAACACGTTGTTGGCTCGGCCGTCCCAGAAGCTGCGATGGTTGAATACCGCGTTGATCACGGTCGGCGCGTTGCGCGGCGTGACTCGGCGGGTGCCGTTAGCGCCAACCCGGAACACCGGGTCTGGCGAGCGGTTACAGGTGTCGATGCCGCTGCTGAAACGGGTCACCGCTTTGAAGTCGCCCGCGAAGGTGCCGGCGGAGCCGACCACGTTGTCGGTATCGAAAATCACCGTCGAATCGGCCAACGGGTTTTCACGCTGGTGCAGCGGAAAGTCGAATACGCTCAGCGGCCGATTGGGACCCAACGGCGTGGCGTCGGCGGCGGCGTCGAAAATTTGATCGGCGGTCGAGGTCGATTGGCCGCCGGCCGAAACCTGATTTTTGGTGCGGCCGTCCGCGCCGGCGTGAAAGTGGCAAGAGGCGCAGGCCATGCCGTCACTGCCGACGTTGCTGTCCCAAAATAAGGCCTTGCCCAGCGCGATCGCCGCCGTTTTATTGACGACAATCGGGGCGCTACCATCCACCAGCCCCGGTACCGGCGGCACCGGCAGCGTTTTCAGACTGATCGGCATCGGCCCCAGTGCCAACTCCGCCGCCACCGGCGTTGCGTGGAAAACGATTGCGGCGGCCAGTAAGCCTGATAAACGAATAGTGTGGAATCTGCGCATGCTCTTACTCTGCGAATGAAACGTGTGGAATAGGCGTTGGCCGATCGGCCTTCGCCCGAAATTCTTAACGACGGCGTGTCTGAACGTTCAGAGAGCCGGTTGAAGGGCCGCCATCCCTGGCGGCATTTTGTTAGCGGTATTGCGGTAAGACATTCACCGACTTCCCGCCAACCGAGGGTTGACGGGGAAGCCGTCGGTCAGGCGCGCGCTGATTTGCGGTTTACACCCAAGAAGCCGACCAAGGCGCTACCGAACAACCAAACCGCGCCTGGAACGGGCACGGCCGCCGGTGGCGTGTAGGTCGATGCCGCCGAGGAGGCGGTAACTTTGACGGTGATGTCGCCGCCGGTGCCGGCGATGTCCGCGCCGCCAACGAATATCGCGTACCAGCCGGCTTGCAGATCGGTCAAGGTCAAGGTGGCGAAGCGTTTGGTGGTGGCGAAGGCCGGGTTGCCGGTGACGCCGATTGTTCCGGTAACACCGGTTTCGTACAAGTTGTCGTTACTGATGTCGTGCGCGCCCGAGTCGATCACGCCGCCGTAAGAGTTGACGTAGTTATGGGACGAAGAGCTGACGTAACCCAGGGTTTCGACGATACCGTCCGGGCCGGTCGCCCAGATGATGCCGGGGTCGCCGGCTTGGCCGACCGAGTTGAACTTATGAATCTGACCGGTGACCTCGGCGGGTGTGTCTACGCCGACCGTGTCGCCGGAATAGGCGACGTTGGTCCGGAAGATCGAGAAAGCCGGGTAATTGCCGGCGGAAGAACGCGCATCAATGATGACGCTTTGCGCGGAGGTCGGCAGATAGAAGTTGGTGAACGCGGCTTGCATCCCCCAGGCATCGTTGGTCAGGGCCGGGTTACCGGAAAAACCGACCGTGCTGCCGTTGAAGGACGGGTTGGTAATGGTCGTGCCCAATTCAACGCTGTTGTCGTTGCCGGTCCACGCGGCGGCGGCTGGTTGCGCGATCGCCAAGCTCAGCGCCGACGCCAATAAAGCGGTTTCGAATAATTTGTTCATAGACATGGTTACAGTCTCCTGCTTCGGCGCCAAAAACATGGCGCCGGAATGATTCCAAGGATGTTGGAGCAGCCGTGACCGGAAAATCGCGGCGATTCGCCCGATCGCGGCTACTCCGAGTGGGGATGGTTAGACCGATTTACGTTTGGCCGAACCCAGATAACCGGCCAGCACTGAACCGAATAGCCATACCGCGCCGGGAACCGGTACCGGTGCCGGGTCGATCGGATCGCCGGACAGGTTGACTTGGAAGGCATTGACGCTCAGGCTGTCGCCGGTGGTGAAGTCGCTCGCCAGGAAGGTCAATTGATAGTCGAAATGGTCTTGGCCGGTAGCGCCGGTAAACGGATTGATCCCGGTGGCGGCGGTGATGGAATCGCCGGCGTTGAAGCCTTGCACGCCATCGTTGGAGTCCAATTTGTAGTCGCCGAACGCAATGATGTAATGGCCGGCGCCTAGTGCGGTGGATAGATAGGAATCGCGCGACGACAGGGTGCCGTCCGCCCAACCGTTGGTGTTGCCCGGCGGTGTATAGCCGGCACCGTCGTCGGCACTGGTGACCTCGGTATCGATTGATACCGTATCCTGATACAAACGGAACTGGGTGTCGGCCAACGTAATTTCGCCGTCGCCGTTCAAGTCCACGTAGGCGTTTGGATGCGAGCCCCAGGCGTTGGAATAACCTTCGTTAGCCCGCACGTCGATCACGACGTTGGCGTCGGCGCTCAAATCGAAGGCCCAGTAATCAATGGTGGTGCCGGCGCCCAAGGTGGCGTCGGTGGCTGCCCGAATCGTGCCGGTGACCACGGCCGCTTGCGCGGCGGAGGACGCGGCTAGCGAGACCGCGAGGGCCAGCAGGGTTTTGCGGGCGGACAAAAATTTGGTTTTGGTATGAGACATGGATATTCCTTGTAAATTTGCGATATCGTCATTGCCGAATGCCTGCCCCCCTCAGAACAGTCGAGGTCGCCGCTTCCGGCGCCTCGGTGGCAATCAGTTCAAGTGGCTTGAGTGATCGCCGGTTTCGGCGAGTTGCTAAGACCAAGAAACGTGCCATTGGAAAAAAGCCCTATGTTTCAAGCATGTGAAAAATATGCAAACCGAAACTGTGTTAAATGCCGATATTCCTTT
>NZ_JBYMAP010000208.1:0-6766 GCF_057766305.1 Methylomonas sp. BG-2
GAATTCGCAATTTGGCCGAAGTCAACGCAACATTAACTAGCGTTTACAACGATAGACTTGTCCCGCTACAGAGCTTGAAAACCATCGCCGACCGTTACGCGGTCAATATTGTCGATACCGCGCACAAGGCCCGTAACGGCAATATCGACTGGGCCGAAGCCCGCAAGAATATTGAAGATTCCGGCGCGGTTATCGAGCAAGCGTGGCGGGCCTATACATCGACCTATCTGGTAGATGAAGAGCACGAGCTGATCAAACAGATCGAACCCTTGTTTGTCGGCGCCAACCGCGAACTTGCCGATTTGCTGGCGATCTTGCAACGCGAGGATCGCAATGCCCTGGCCGCATTCACGGTGCAACGCCTGTATCCAGCCATCGACCCGATTTCCGAAAAAATTTCCGCGTTGGTCGATTTGCAATTGCGGGTCGCCAAGCAACAAAACGATCTGGCCGAAACCAATTACGCGATGGTTCGCAATCTGACCGCGGCGATACTGCTGGCCGGATTAGCGGCTTGCGTCTGGTTTTCGTTGAGAGTCGGCGGTTCGATCAAGGCCCAAATCGGTATGGAACCCAGCGCGGCGGCCGAACTGGCGCAAGCGGTTTCGGCCGGCGATTTAAGCCGGGACGTGGCGGTCGCGGCCGGGGACACATTGAGTATCGCCGCCAATTTGCGAGCGGTGATCGTTAATTTGCGGCGGATGGCGGCGGATGCGATGACCTTGGCGGCCGCCGGCGTCGAGGGTCGGCTGGCGGTGCGTGCCGATGCCGACGCGCACAGCGGCGAATATCGGCGCATCATAGAAGGCGTCAATGCCACGTTGGACGCGGTGGTCGGACCGTTGGACCGGGTGCGCGAATTGCTGATCTGCGTCGAGCAGGGCGATCTGAGCCGGCGGATAGACGAAAATTATCAAGGCCAATTACAGGAATTGCGTATGGCCGCCAACTCGACGATAACGCGTTTGTCGGAAACGATTGACGAGGTCTCGGTCGCGGCCGACCAATTGAGCGATGCCGCGGAACAAGTCAGCGCCACCGCGCAAGTCCTGGCCCAGTCGGCCAGCGAACAGGCGGCCGGGGTTGAACAGACCAGCGCCAGCGTCGAGCAAATGGCGGCCAGCATTAACCAGAATGCCGAGAATGCCGCGGTCACCGACGCGATGGCCGGCAAGTCCGCCCAAGATGCGGTCGACGGCGGCGCGGCGGTCAAGCAAACCGTGGAGGCGATGAAGGAAATCGCGACCCGGATCGGCATCATCGACGACATCGCTTATCAAACCAATATGCTGGCCTTGAATGCGGCGATCGAAGCCGCCAGGGCCGGAAACCAAGGCAAGGGCTTCGCGGTGGTGGCCGCCGAGGTGCGTAAATTAGCGGAACGCAGTCAGACGGCCGCCCAGGAAATCGGCAAGCTGGCCGAACAAACCGTGCAAGACGCCGAATTGGCCGGGCGGATGATCGATTCGATTATCCCCACCATTGGCAAGACTTCGGCCTTGGTGCAGGAAATCGCGGCGGCTTCGCATGAGCAGGCGGTGGGCGTCACGCAAATCAACCAGGCGATGAATCAGATGAACCGGGTGACTCAGCAAAACGCCGCGTCCAGCGAGGAATTAGCGGCTACCGCCGAGCAAATGAGCGGGCAGGCCGAGCAATTGCAGAATCTGATGAGTTTTTTCCGGCTGCAAGATGAGGAGCCATCGAGTGTCCGGCCTAGGACTGTGTCGCGCCCGCCAAAAATCCAGTCGGCTCAAGATCGCTTCGACCGCCAATTTTCGCTGAACGAAGGGCAGTTCGTGCGCTACTAACGCAATGTCCCCGACGTTTCCTTGGTTTCGAGTTCCAGTCAAGCAAGGGTACTTGCATCGGCGCGCAGCCTGGACGCCAGGATATTTCCTGGCTATGCCAAAACTAACGCTTTGTTGGGAACGCTACGCCGGCGACATGCAAGCTCGTCAATGCGCCAGGCAATCGCGTATCGTCAGCTTGGCGGCGGATTTCGCGGGCCGGTAGGCGGCGAGCCCTGCCAGTGTCAGCACCAGTACCAGCCAATAGAAAGCCGCCGAATAGTCGAAGCGATAATCCAGCCGGATGCCCAGCATGACCAGGCCCAAACGTTCGGCGAGCGGCTGAGATAGCCATAACGCCAGCGGCACGCTAACCAGCCACGCCAACACGCCGTGCAACAAACCTTCCAGCGCGAACAGCCGAAACACCGCCGGCGTCGGCGCGCCGATGGCGCGCATCACGCCGATTTCGCGGGTGCGTTGCAAGACCGCGATCGTCAGCGTACCGGACAAGCCGATGCCGCCGATGACCGCGACCATCGCCGCCAATCCCGCCAAGGTCCCCAGTATCGAATTGAATTGGTTACGGGTATAGCGGCGTTGCGCCAGCTTGGCTTCGCTGCTGTAGACATCCAAGGTCAGGCCGGCGCTGTCATAGCGATCCTTGAGTTGGCACAAATAGTGGTCTTCGCCGCTAAGGTCGGCGATGTCGGCATCCAGTAGCGCAAACGAGGCCAGCTCGCCGGTTCGGGCCAGTTCGCGGGCCGTCGCCAACGGCGCGTAAACCGGTTCGACCGCCGGATTGTTGCCGGCCAGCCAGCGGTAGACCCCGGCGACTCGCCAGGCCTCGCGGCTGGTGCCCAACTTAACGTCCACGCTGTCGCCGGGCTTTAGGCCGTTCAGCGCGGCGGTGTCTGCGCTGATGACTAACTCCCGCCCGGCAGCGTCTTCCGCTAACCAGTGGCCGGCTTCAATCAGAGGCCGGTACAGCGTGGACGCCGGCGGAACCGCCAGCATTTGCAGGCCCAGACTGCCGGTTTGCTGCAAGGCTTGCCCTTGACGGCTGATTTCCACCGGCAGCCGTTGCCAGACCGCCAGATCGCGGGTCGCCGGCAGCGACTGAGCCAACCCGGCGACCCTAGCCTCGGGCTGATCGACGCTAAAGCCCAACTTGACCGCATAGCGGCTGCGGGCCATTTCGTTGTCCAGCGTCAGGTTCACGGATGCGATCAGACTGGTCGATACCAAGAACATGATCCCGGCCACGATCAACACGCCTTGGGTCAATAGCAACCGGGCCTTGCGGCGGAATAAATTGCCCAGTGCCGCCGCGTACAGCGTCGGCAACCAGCGGGCGCCGAACCGTTCTATGCCGGCGTCGAAGCGGTTCCCGCCGAAATCGCCGCCCAAACCGTAACTGGCCAACGCCATTCGTACCGTCATAGTGGCGCCGCGCCAAATCGGCGGCAGCGCGGCCAGCAGCGGCGCAATCAGACCGCCGCCCACCATCCAAGCCAGTGCATCCGGCGCAATCGAGAACTCGCCGCCGGCGATGTTGAACAAGGCCAGCAGCTTGTCAGCCGCCCAATCGGCGCCGAACAACGCCGGCGGTATAGCCACGCAAGTCGCCGCCAACGCCAGCAACGCCACTTCGCCGAGATACATAGCGGCCACGGTCGCGCTGCTACCGCCCAGTGCTTTGATGACGCCGATCTGGTCGGTTTGCTGAGCGATGTGGGCCGACACCGTATTCAAAATCAGCAGACTGGCCAAGGCCAGCGAGGCCAGCGCCATCGCTTGCAGTACCGAGTTGATACCGGCGACGAAGGGGCGGCCCCAATGCTTGTCGGGGTCTTGCAACAGCGTGACGCTGACCGGCAGATGCCGTTCAGCCAGCAATTGCCTCAATCGGGCGGCAATGCCTCGGGCGGCTTCGGCGTCGTACGGCGGCGCGATGCGGACCAGCAACTGTCGGAAATAACCGTCCGCCAAGCCGAACGACGCGGCGCTGGAGCGGTCGGCGAAAAAATGAATTTGGCCGCCGAATTTTGGCGGTTTGACGAAAGGATGGCGAACCACGCCGCTGAGCCGAAACCCGGTCGGGCCGTTGGCGGTGTCGAACTCGATCGTAGCACCGGCCGTCAAACCGGTCGCGCTCCGGGACAGGTTTTCGACGGCGACTTCGCCGACGCCCGGCCACGATCCGCTTTCCAGCGTTGTCAGGTCGTATTGCTGCGCGGCGTAATCCGGGCGAACGATCAGGGTCGCGTTTTGCCATTCGCCGCCGGGCTGGCGGTAGCGTACCGACAGCGGGGTCATGGTGTCGATACCGGCCACGCCGGGAACCGCGCGCAACTCTCCCAGCAGCTCGGGCCCCGCCGCGCCGCGCAAAATCAGATTGACGTGCGAAGGTTGGGAAAGCCGATGAGCGGCGTCCATGCGCTCGAGCAGCAAGGTAATCATTCCGAACAACGTGCCGACGCAAAAAATGCCGATCGCGATGTTGACGACGGCCAACAGGCTGCGCGCCTTGGCGGCCCGCAAGTCGGCCAGAATTTTGTAGCGCAACATGCTCAAGGGCTCTGGGTTCCTTGGTCCGCCGTTCGCGCGCGCACTGGTTCCGATCTCGGTGTTACCGCCGATCCTGAGTTTGAGCCGTTGTCGGCATGGATACGGCCGTCGCGAATTTCCAACTTGCGGCTGGCGGCGGCGGCCAGCACTTCGTTGTGGGTGACCATCACCAGCGTCTTGCCTTGGTCGTTGAGGTGGGCGAACAGTTCGAACACCGCGTCGGCGGTGGCGGCATCCAGATTGCCGGTCGGTTCGTCGGCGACGATCAACGGTGGGTCGTTGGCCAGCGCGCGGGCGATCGCGGCCCGTTGTTGTTGCCCCCCGGATACCTGACTGGGCAGGCGGTCGGCGGCATCGGCCAGACCCACGCGCTCCAACAGCGCCATGGCCCGCTCCCGGCGCCGGCGTTTGTCCAGCTTGCCGAGAAAATCCATCGGCAGCACCACGTTCTGCCACAAATTCAAAGCCGGCAACAACTGGAAAAACTGAAACACGATGCCGACGTTGGCACCGCGCCAGGCGGTGAGCTTGGCGTTGTTCAGTTGATGCAGCGCCGCGCCGTTGACAAAAATCTCGCCGCGGCTGGGATGGTCGATGCCGGTCAACAAATTCAGCAAGGTCGATTTGCCGTTGCCGGACGGGCCGACGATGGCGACAAACTCCCCGTCGGCGATGTTCAGGTCGATGTTGTGCAACACCGTCTGCAAGCCGCCGACGCGCGGATAATCTTTGTACACTTGGCGAAGTCGGATGATGGGTTGCATGGCGGCCGGCAAATTAGGGTATGTTACACGACGCGCGGCCTTCGGGCGCGCGCCGGTTTTCGACAGTCTCGGGGGAGAAAAACATGTTGGCGGTACGCATACTGTGGATGGTTTTGGCGTTGGCTTGGCTGGCGGCGGAAATTCGCTTGGTCCGGGCGGCGCGCGGTCGAACCGACGGCCTTGCCGCCGAACGCGACTCGCAGCGCCGCCTGTGGCTGACCGGCGCCGTGGGCCTGGCCGCGGCACTGAGCGCCAAACAGCTGTGGTGGTGGCCGATACCGATCGCTTATTTGCCCAGGCAGGCATTGGCACTGGCAATCTTCGCGGCTGGTCTGAGCTTGCGCTATCGGGCGGTCCGGCGTCTGGGCCGATTTTTTACCACCGACGTGACGATACAGCCCCGCCACGAGTTAATCGTTGACGGTCCCTATCGCTGGCTGCGCCACCCCGCCTATACCGGTTTATTATTGGCGCTGGCCGGTGCCGGCTTGGCGATGGGCGATGGTCTGGCCTTATTGGCGGCAACCGTGCCGATCGGCCTGGCCGTGCGCGGTCGAATCGCGATCGAGGAAGCGATGTTAGCGGCCGAATTCGGGGCGGCTCACGCCGAATATTGCGCGGTGCGTTGGCGCCTGCTGCCCTGGCTTTATTGAACGCCGCCGCCGGGCGGGGCGCTCCGCCTCGGTGTCGCGACAAACTGATATACTGCCCCGGTTCCGAACCGGCCCACCCGGATTCGGGGATAATCGCGGTCTTCCCGCCTTTTAATAATAACGACAACTACCGGGATATTTTATGCAAGATTATTTGCCGATGCTCGAATCCATCGCCGCCGACTGGTACCGGCTGACACTGGCTAATCAGGAATACGCGATCAGCTTGGTCGTCGCGGTCTGGCTGTTGACCGCGGTGTTTTACAGCATCCGAATCGGCTTTCTGAACGGCCGCAACCGCCGGTTGGCCGCCGCGTTGCAGCAACAACAAACCGAGTTGGCCGAAGCCAAGCAGCAAATCGAAGGCCTACAGCAGCAATTGACCGAAAGCGGCGAGCAAGTCTCAGCTGCCCATGCCGAAATCGCCAATCGGGCGCAATTAATCGAAGCGCTGGAACAGCAAATGCTTAGAGCCAACCAACGCCTCGCCGACGCCAACCAGGCGCTGGCGACAAGCTTTGGATTGCCGGCACCCGGCGGCGACGGCAGCAACCCCGAGCAGGTTTGGGATCAGCATCGGCAAATCGCCGAGCAATTGAACGGCGTACTGGCGGCCGAGCGTCAAGCCAAGGCCGAAGCGGAACAAGCCCGCCAGGAAGAAGCGGCCAAGGTGGGCGAGAAGGACGCCTTACTCGGCGCGCTACGAGCGCGGGTCGAATCGCAAAGCCAACAAATCGGCGAACTGGAAGCCGCCTTGGCCGAACAACAGCGCCAAGCGCAACAACAGCGAATCGATGCCGGGCGTGTCGCCGATCTGGAAGCCAGATTGGCCAGCGCCACCGCCGCTCGGGCGGCACCGGTCGCGGTGGCTCCCGCCCCCACGCCTTCGGCGGCGGTGAAAGCGGAAACCCCGGCGCTGGTCGGCGAGCGTATCGGCGATAGCGTTAGAGTGGCCGTGGAGCCGGAAAAACCGGCCATCGTCGCCAGC
>NZ_JBYMAP010000209.1:0-6716 GCF_057766305.1 Methylomonas sp. BG-2
CATTTACAGCACGGATATGGCGAACGAGCCGAATCAGACCGAAACGTTGCGACGTATGCTATTGGCGATGACCCATGACGTCAGGGCGGTATTAATCAAACTGGCCTACCGAATTCAACGCCTACGTAACCTATCCCGAGAACAAGCGGAAATTCGCCATTTCATCTCTCGGGAAACCCTGGATATCTATGCACCGCTCGCTAATCGTTTGGGCATTAATCAGTTCAAGTGGGAACTTGAAGATCTGGCCTTTCGCTATTTGGAGCCCGAACAATATCGAGCGATCACCGAATCTCTAGCGAGCAAGCGCGAAGAGCGCGAAGCCTGCATTGAAGCGTTTCTGACAAGGTTGCGCCAGATTTTGAACGAGGAAGGAATCGCCGCAAAAATTTACGGGCGACCAAAACACATCTACAGCATCTGGCACAAGATGCGCCGCAAGCAATTGACCGTAGCCGATCTTTACGATTTGCTGGCGGTCCGCGTCGTCGTGGACACTTTGCCAAACTGTTACACCGTATTGGGTTTGGCACACAGCCACTGGCGCCACATTCCCAAGGAATTTGACGATTACATCGCCAATCCCAAAGAGAATGGCTACCAATCACTACATACCGTGGTTTTGGACGAAGCCGGCAATCGTATCGAAATTCAAATCCGCACCCAAGCCATGCACGAATTTGCCGAACTCGGAATTGCCGCGCACTGGCGTTACAAGGAAGGCAGTAAATATAACGCGGCCACCGAGAAGAACATTGCATCACTTCGCCAGTTGCTGGAAGACAAAGACAGCAGCAACCTCCTGGAAAACTTTCATACGGAACTATTTTCCGACCGGGTATTTGTTTTGACGCCGGCCGGCAAATTGATCGATTTGGTCAAGGGCGCGACGCCGCTGGATTTTGCTTATGCAATTCATACCGAAGTGGGCCATGGTTGTCGCGGCGCCAAGGTCAACGGTCAAATCAAGCCATTGACATATAAATTGCAATCCGGCGAACAGGTCGAAATTATCACCGTCAAAAATGGCCACCCCAACCACAATTGGCTAAATCCCAATCTTGGTTATCTGAAAACGCCCAGAGCGATCAGCAAGGTCAAGATTTGGTTCAAACACCAGCAACAAGCGGCGAATATCTCGTCTGGAAAACAGGTTCTGGAAAAGGAAAGCAAGCGCCTAGGCATTAAAGCGATCGACATAGAAGAATTGATTCAGCACTTCAAGATGCCGGACGCCGAGCATTTATACGAAGCGCTCGGCCGCGGCGACGTCAACAATCGGCAATTGGCCGGCGCATTGAAGATTCCCGAGCTGGAACCGATCCCGATAAAGCTCGCCTCAACCCAAAGTGCTACACAAGCCGCCGTGATCGTGGAAGACATAGACAATGTGGTAACCACGCTGGCTCAATGCTGCTCGCCAGTAAAAGGGGATGAAATCGTCGGCTTTATTTCCCATAAACGCGGAATCACAATTCATCGGCGCGACTGTGAAAACGTTCGCCAGTTGACGCCGGAACAACAATTGCATCTGATTAAAGCCGACTGGAGTGGCCAACACACGATTCATCACACTGTGCCTATTATGATTCACGCGTATAACGCGCCGAATTTACTGGGTGATGTCTCGCAAATATTAACGGCTTCGAAGGCACACATTAGCAACGCCTCGTTAAAAACACACGATGACCTGTCGGCAATTTTGCAAATGTCAGTCCAAATTGAGAATACGGCGCAACTGAGTTCCATACTGGCTCGCATTGGCAATCTACCCAATATCATCGAAGCCAAGCGCAAGGTTTGAAGCGCGTGGACCTGTAATGTCTTATCGTTAGCCAGAGCACGCCCCGCCGTGCTAACATAGGCGTTTTAATTTAAGGGCTAATATTATGGCGAAAGAAGATCAAATCGAAATGGAAGGTAAGGTCATCGACACTCTACCGAATACGATGTTTCGAGTGGAGCTGGAAAACGGACACATCGTTACCGCGCACATTTCCGGCAAGATGCGTAAACACTACATCAGAATCCTAACCGGCGATAAAGTTCGTGTAGAGATGACGCCGTACGACCTGACCAAGGGTCGCATCACGTTCCGTAATCGCTAACCCACTTGGGTCAGCGATTACCCCCCACCCTATAACACCTGATTTAGCTCCGAAACCATCAACTGTTTGCCTTCAATTGCAAACGCCAAAGCGTCATTCTCAACATAGATACGCACATGCCCACCGTTGGCTAAGCGACCAAATAACAAATCCTCTGCAAGCGGCTTCTTGATTTTTTCCTGTATCAACCTAGCCATTGGCCTAGCTCCCATTTTTTCATCGTAACCCCGTTCCGCCAGCCAGGACCGCGCGGTAGGCTCGAGGGTCAATGTAACGTTTTTATCCGCCAACACAGCTTCCAACTCGAAAATGAACTTATCGACCACACTGCCAACCACTGTCATATCCAGCGATTTGAATTGCACGATCGCGTCCAGCCGATTTCTAAACTCCGGCGAGAAGCCACGCTCGATCACCTTCATACTATCCGAAGCGTGATCCTGCTGAGTAAATCCGATTGAAGCGCGACTGCCTTCCTCCGCACCGGCATTCGTGGTCATGATCATAATGATGTTACGAAAATCCGCCTTGCGCCCGTTATTGTCGGTCAACGTACCGTGATCCATCACTTGTAGCAATAAATTAAAGACATCCGGGTGCGCCTTTTCCAGCTCGTCCAGCAACAACACCGCATGGGGATGCTTGGTAACGGCCTCGGTCAACAAACCACCCTGATCATATCCTACGTAACCTGGAGGCGCCCCGATTAACCTCGATACGGTATGACGCTCCATGTATTCGGACATATCGAAACGAATCAGCTCTATACCCAACACCTTGGCCAACTGGCGAGTTACCTCGGTTTTGCCAACGCCGGTCGGCCCCGCGAACAGGAAGGATCCAATAGTTTTACTGGTATCGCGTAGTCCAGCGCGGGACAACTTGATCGCGGTTGCCAGCTCGGAAATCGCTTCGTCTTGGCCGAAGACCAACATCTTCAAATTCTTTTCAAGATTGGCGAGTTTTTCTATGTCGCTGGAAGATACCGATTGGGCCGGTACTCTAGCGATTTTTGAAACGATTTCCTCGATTTCCGGAATGTCTATCGTATCCTTGCGACCATCGCCAGTAAACAACCGTTGTCGAGCACCTGCTTCATCTATCACATCGATCGCCTTGTCCGGCAGGTGTCGATCTGTAATATACCTCGCCGAAAGTTCGACGGCGACTCGCAACGCTTCCTGGGTGTATTTCAGTCCATGATGCTCCTCGAAACGAGACTTCAAGCCTTTCAAAATCAGCACCGTGTCTTCAATCGACGGTTCGACAACGTCAATTTTTTGGAAACGCCGAGCCAGAGCATGGTCCTTCTCGAAGATACCGCGGTATTCCTGATAGGTGGTCGAACCAATGCAACGCAACTGACCGGAGGCTAGAACCGGCTTAATCAGATTCGACGCATCCATCACGCCACCCGACGCCGAACCGGCACCAATGATGGTATGTATTTCGTCGATGAACAAAATTGAATCAGGCTCTTTTTTCAACTGATTGATCAATGCTTTCAAGCGTTTTTCAAAATCACCCCGGTATTTGGTACCAGCGACCAGCGCCCCCATGTCCAATGAATAAATCACACTGTTCAGCAGAATATCGGGAACGCTTTCCTCAACGATACGTTTCGCAAGACCTTCGGCGATCGCAGTTTTTCCAACACCCGCCTCGCCGACCAACAAGGGATTATTTTTCCGACGACGGCATAGCACCTGTATGGTACGTTCTACTTCCAACTCCCTGCCGATCAAGGGATCAATATTACCTTTCAGTGCCTCATCGTTAAGGTTGGTCGCATATTTCTCCAGCGGGCTACCCATGGTTTCCGAACTGCCGCGTTCAGCTTCCGGTTCCTCGGCATTCTCCTTCTTATATTGCTCAATCTTCGACACGCCATGAGCCAAATAATTGACGACATCCAATCGAGTGATGTCCTGCTTATTCAGCAAATACACCGCATGCGAATCCTGCTCGCTAAACAACGCGACAAATAGATTCGCGCCGGTCACTTCTTTTTTATCGGACGCCTGAACGTGAAACACCGCGCGTTGAAGCACGCGTTGAAACCCCAAGGTTGGCTGAGTTTCACGCTGTACGCCTTCGGGTATCAACGAAATCGTTTCGTCAATGAAACGAGTCAACTCGGCCCGCAAGGCATTCACGTTACAACCGCAGGCGATCAGTATTGGTATCGTTGTTACATTGTCCAACAAAGCCAACAACAGATGCTCGACAGTGATGAATTCGTGCCGTTTGGCGTGTGCCACCGTAAACGCGGAATTCAAAGTTACTTCAAGTTCTTTACTTAACATGACTACCTCTTACGCCTCTTCCATTGTGCACATCAGCGGATGATGATGCTCTCGGGAATATTCGTTGACAATATGTACTTTAGTCTCGGCTACGTCTTTGGTGTAGGTTCCGCAAACCCCGACACCTTGGGTATGAACTTGCAACATAACCTGCGTCGCCTTCTCTTCGGTCATGTTGAAAAAATGGGTCAATATTTCGACGACGAAATCCATCGGCGTAAAATCGTCGTTCAGCAAAATTACCTTATACAAAGGCGGCCGCTTCAACTGAGGCTTGGCTTCCTGTAGCGCGGTGTTAGCGTCGTGGTCTCTAAAGGGTTCAAAATCGGACATAAGCTATGGAGCTACAAGTATTACGTATGTTTCTAAAAATAGCGCCTTCAAAAGCAAATTTCAATCTTTGCGCAGTTAAAAAACATTTCGAGTAAAATGCCGGCCTTTTATCGTCAAATGTCAACATGATGGTCTGGAAACCACACGTTACCGTTGCCGCGGTTATCGAGCGAGACGAGCGCTTTCTTCTGGTAGAAGAGACAACAACACGCGGGCTTGCGTTCAATCAACCAGCCGGACATCTCGAAAACGGCGAAGACCTAATCGAAGCCGTCAAACGCGAAGTCAAGGAAGAAACAGCCTGGTGCTTTGCGCCGGAAGCCATCATCGCCGTGCAACTCTGGCGGCGCAGCCCCGAAGCACCCAGCTTCATGCGCTTCTGCTTCAGCGGCAGCATAGACAATCACGACTCGGACCAACTATTGGACGAGGGCATTATCGCGACTCACTGGCTCAGCCGCAATGACATTTACGCTCGGAAAGCGCAGCTACGCAGTCCGTTGGTGCTACAAACAGTGGACGAATACCTTAATGGCACGCGTCATCCACTGACCCTGTTGCAAGCATTTCTCGATTTACCATGAGCAAACACATCATCGTCGGCATGTCCGGCGGCGTCGACTCCTCCGTCACAGCTTTGTTATTGCAAGAACAGGGCCACAACGTCACCGGTTTATTCATGAAAAACTGGGAAGAAGACGACGGCACCGAATACTGCACGGCGATGCAAGATTTGGCCGACGCCCAGCAAGTTTGCGACAAACTCGGCATCGAACTGAAGACCGTCAACTTCGCCGCCGAATACTGGGACGAAGTGTTCGAAGTGTTTTTGTCTGAATTCAAGGCCTGTCGCACCCCCAATCCCGACATACTTTGTAACAAACACGTCAAATTCAACGCGTTTCTAAATTACGCGATCGAAGACCTCGGCGCCGAGTACATCGCCACCGGCCACTACGCCCGCGTTCGCGAACGGGACGGCGAGTTCGAACTACTGAAAGGTCTCGATCCCAACAAGGAACAAAGCTACTTCTTATACGCGATGGGCCAGAAAGCCTTATCCAAAACCTTGTTCCCGATCGGCCATATGCACAAGCCGGAAATCCGCGCCATGGCCGACAGGGCCGGCTTCGCCAACAGCCGCAAGAAAGACAGCACCGGCATCTGCTTCATCGGCGAACGCAAATTCAAGGAATTCCTGCAACGCTACCTGCCCCACCAACCCGGCGAAATGCGCACCCCGGAAGGCCAATACATCGGCAAGCACCACGGCCTGATGTATTACACGCTGGGCCAGCGCCAGGGCTTAGGGATAGGCGGCGTCAAGAACGCGCCGGACGAGCCTTGGTTCGTGCTGGAAAAAGACTTGGAAAACAACATCTTGATCGTTGGTCAAGGCCATGATCACCCGCTAATGCTGCACAACACATTGGAAGCCGGGCAACTGGACTGGTGCGGCAGCCACCCCTTGACCGAAACCATACGCTGCGCCGCCAAGACCCGCTACCGCCAGGCCGATCAGGATTGTGTCGTCGAACCGCTGGACGGCGGCTCTCGCGTCAAAGTCCGCTTCGACGAACAACAACGGGCGATTACGCCGGGGCAGTCGGTGGTGTTCTACGCTGGCGAGGTTTGTTTGGGGGGTGGTATTATCGAAGCTAAGTATAACGAAACGCTAGGATAGCTGATGCTAACCAATATACGCATAAGAAACTTCCGTATGTTAGATGACTTGGATATTCCAAGGCTTGGACGGGTAAACCTAATTGTTGGAAAGAACAATAGCGGAAAGAGCACGCTATTGGAATCACTCAGAATATGCAAAGAAGTCGATCTAAGAAAATTACTTCGTGAAATATTAAAGGAGCACGACGAGTCTTTCGACCTTGATCAAGAAGTGAGCATTGAAAATCAAGAACAAAGCTGGTATGGCTTAAAAAATTTATTTCCAAATCGAAAATTTCCATCA
>NZ_JBYMAP010000210.1:0-6684 GCF_057766305.1 Methylomonas sp. BG-2
GGGTTTTGTCGGCGTAAACCACGATGTCGGAAAACACATTGGGTACGCGGTGTTCGACGGCCACTTCTATGTCTATCTGTTCCGGGCTGTAGCCGTAATCCAACACCAGCGACAAATAGGCGGCGGCGCGAACTTTTTCTTCCGGGTCGGTGTAGCGCAAGCGTTTGTTTGGGGTTTTGTAGACGATGTTTTTTTGTTCGGCATCAAACGCGATGAGGCCCTTGGCAAGGCCTTGGTCGATGAGTGGGTTCATGAGGTTCTCGTTGATTATATTTGAGATTGTTTGTTTGAATTGGGATATGCCAATGTCTCGCTAAAGCTTGTCATCCGGCAATCCCTCGGCAGGCGCATACGCCCAGCAGTTACGGATGGATTGTGCTTCTCTCGTCCAGCACCAGCGAACTCCACCAGTCGGAATCCAGCGCCGGCAATGTGGCTGACAATAGTCTGACCAGTTGTTGATTGAGTAAGCCGAGGATGTCCATATTGGGTTGACTGAGTCCGGAATGAGGATGACTGGTTAGTTTATGAGCTGGGTGTTTTAGCTAATTTTCCAGGCAAAGTCACGTTGCCATCGGCGAATGATCGTAAAAGCCTTAAGCTACTGGGCTAAGCGACGTCAACAAAATACTGACGGGCTTGGGGCTTAAGCCCCATGTCCACAGTAGTTTCCTGCTTGGCGGGTTGCTTGAGGCACACTTTGGACCACATCGGTTTGAATAGCGATTTCCCAAGCCCGGATTTGCCGTTAGAGCGATTCGTTGCTACAGTTCGGCGCAACTGACGACTGGGCCGGAGGCTTGAATGCGGCTGTTTCCCTTAAAATTCCGCGCCGGCCTCGGCTTGGCCCTGAGCGGGCTGTTGACGGCCGCCGCGCAGGCCGCGCCGAGCGACGATCCCGACATCCTGGCCCGGCGCGGCCAGCAACGGCTGTTGCCGACCGACGCCAGCCAGCCGCCGACGTTGGCCTTGAGCCAGCCGGCCGGCGGCTGGACCAGCGGTTTGCAGATCAAGGTGGAAGGGTCTTGTTCCGATCCGGCCGCCGATCCGGTTGTCGTTAATATCAACGGCGTGCGCTACTACGTGCGCAACGTTAACGGCGGCTTTTCAAGGTCGTTCCCGGCCGCGAAGGGCAAGAATTCGGTGATCGCCGAATGCGCCAACGCGGCCGGCGTCGCCAAGGCGTCCACCACGGTGGACGCGGTGATCGCACCGATACCGCTGAAAGTGGTGTTGACCAGCGACAGTGACGGCGTTTACACCGACTTGCACATCTACGAACCCGACAACACCCACGTTTACTGGGCCGATACCAACTCGACCAGCGGCGGCATTTTCTTTTTAAACCAGAACGGCGACAACTTCGACCAAGCCGGTTACGGTCCCTACTTATACGTGCACCCGGCCCCGCCGGTCGGCGTGTTCCGCGTCGATACCAATTACTGGCCGGGCGGCGCGGTGCAGCATACCGTGGCGAATTTGGACATCATTCTCGACGAAGGTTTGCCCAGCGAAAGCCGGCGCCGGGTGCAAAAGCCGCTGGCCCGGCCCGGCGAAACCCAAACCCTGGCCTACGTGGTGATTCAAGGCAATCGCCGGCCGGCGAAAATCTACGTGCCCGGCCAGGATGCCGAACGCGATATGCCGGCGGAAGTGCGCGACTACATCAAGCACGAACCCAAGCGCGAAGGCGAAGCCGGCGCCGAGGAGCTGGGCTATCTGGCCCCGGCCGACGAGGACGCGCTGCGCGCGGTGGTCAGCAACGTCGCCTTGCTGCAGGCGCGCAAAATCAGTCCGCTATGGGAAACCAAACAACGCGATTGCGCCGGCCTGGTGCGCTTTGCCTACCGCACCGCACTGGAGCCGCGCGACGCGGCCCGCACCGCCAAATTGGGCGTGCCGGCCAAGCTGAATCTGCCGCCCTTGTCCGAGCAGGCGCGGCAAACGCTGCCGGCCTATCCGCAACTGTGGCAGACCGGGCTCGCCGCCGGCCAGCCGCGTTACGGCCATTTCGCCGATGCCGAGACCTTGATCGGTTACAACTTTCGGCTGAAATCCCGCGACTTGGCGGCGGCTCGAAACGGCGACCTGCTGGTCTATCAAAAGCCCTTGATCAACGACGAACCCTACCATCTGATGCTGTTTGCCACCGGCCGGGCCGAGAATCTGGCTGTCTACCATAACGGCGCCCAGGGCGAGGACGGCCAGGTGCGGGTGGTCAGGATCGCCGAATTATTGGAGTCGCCCGATCCGGTCTGGATACCCCGGCCGGAAAATCCGTATTTTCTAGGAGTGTACGAATGGAACCGCTTACGCCCGCAAAACGCCTGACGGCGATGGCCGCCGCCGCGACACTGGTCGTGACGGCCGGCATCGTCGCTTATCGGCAGTTGACCGAGAAGCCGCTGGGGCAATTGACCAGGGCCGGACTGCCGATGCTGGATTTGGCCGTGCAATTGACCGACGCCGACGGCAACGTGTTGCCGGCCGAAGGCTCGCGGGTGGCTAACGGCGAGCCGGCGCCGGCGGGCGACGAACACTGTCCGGCCTTGAGTGGCGGCGATACCGCCTCGGCGACCGCCGTTGACGCCAGCGTGCCGCGCGCCGACGATTGCCCGCACCGGGCGGCTTGGTACGTCAAGAAACATCCGGTGGCAATGACCTTGCGGTTCAACGACGGCGCGGCTTTCTTGAACTGGTGGGACCGGCAGCCGCGGCTGCAAGCCTTGACCGACGACCGTTTCGTGCACGGCCTGTTTTTCGGATTGCTGCAAAGTCTGAAGGTGCGGGCCGAGCAGCTCAATCTGGACGGCTTGCAAGGCGAGTTTCTGCAACAACTGCTGCGCGACGCGCTGGGCGCCGACGCCGAACTGCATTACGACATGGCCCACGCCGGCCAAGGTTGGGTGCTGAGTTATCGGCGTAGCGCCAGCCGCTACAGCGACCGGGCCATGCCGGCGCTGGCCGGCTTATTGGCGACCAGCGGCTACCGGGTCGGCAAATTGCCCCAGCCGATTCTGGAAACCCGGATCGGCCCGCAAAAGCTGTTTTTTACCGAATACCAGGGCCGGGTATATCTGGCGCAAGGCCTGGAAGCGCTGCTGAACGTGATCGACAGCGTCGCGGCGCCAGCCGAAGCCGGCGCCGCGCCGTTGAGCCTAACCTTGCGCGCCGAAGCCTTCATCGGGCATTTGCTGCCGGTGTTGGTCGGCGAAGCCGAATACCCGCTGCGTTGGGATTTCGCGCTGACCGAAGGCGAGCTGGGCGCGCTGCAACTGCCGCCGGCGCTTTGGCAAACCCGCTTGCACGGCCAATTGTTCGAAGGCGTGCTGGCCAGCATTCCGCACGACGCGTTTGCCGGTGTCGCCGCCAGCCTGGCGCTGCCGCCGACCTGGACGCTGGACGACTGGCGCGGCTTGGCGACCAATGGTCCGGACGCGACGGCGCCCGGACCCGAGGCGGCCGGTATCGCGCTGATCTGGGATTTCAATGCCGACAGCCCGGCCGGCGCGGTCGGGGTGGTGGTTGCCAATCCCGGCCAACCGCAAGCCAGCGCCGCCTACGCCCAATATTTGAAAAATTCCGATCTCGGCGCCGAATGCGCCGGCGGCAGTCTGTTTTTGGCCGCCAGTTCGGAAAGTCTGTTGACGCGGATGAAGGATGCCTGCGCGCGGCAATCGCTGAGCCCGCTGGATTGGCAGCGCGGCGCCGAAAAATCGCGCTGGCAAGCCGCTCAACTGGCGGCCTTCGTCAATCCTGGCGCCGGCATACGCGAATTGTTTCTGGCCGGCGGCGCCGGCGAGACCGCGCAGGACAGCAACGAATTCGCGCCGCGCTGGCAGCAGGATTACGCCAATGCCAAGGCCGCGATGCGCCGCGACGGCGACAAACTGTTCGCCGGGTTGCCCATTTTCAGTTACGCTGGACGCGCCGATACCAACGGCGCCCGCCTGACCGGGCGCTTGCTGGCCCAATGAGCCGCCAGCACCGCCGATCGGTCTAGGCGCTGGGCAAATAGCCGGCTCCGAGGTAGGCTAGACGGCCATCCCCCTGCGATTTTCACAGATGAAATACAAAATTCCGATCGCCACGACGTTACTGGCCTTGGCCGGCGCGATTTGGCTGGCCAACCGCAAGCCGGCGCCGATCGAAGTCGAAGTCTATACCTTGGCCGAGGGCGAGGTGCGCGCTACCGTCGCCAACACCCGGGTCGGCACCGTTAAAGCCTGCCGGCGCGCCTATCTGGCACCGGCCACCGGCGGCCAGGTCGCCGATTTGCACGTGCGCGAGGGCGACAAAGTAAAGCAAGGCCAAGTACTGTTGGAAGTCTGGAATCAGGACTTGCGCGCGCAAGTCGCGTTGCAACAAGCCCAGATCGACGCCAACCGCGCCGCCGCCGAGCAGGCCTGCCAACTGGCCGGCGGCGCCGAGCGCGAAGCGGCCAGAATCAGCCGACTAAGCCAGCGCAACCAAATCGTTTCGGCCGAGCAAGTCGATAAGTCGGTGACCGGCGGCAAGGCGCAACGCGCCGCCTGCAAGGCCGCGCAACTCGCCGTCGCGGTGGCGGAAGCTCAGCTCGGCGTCGCCGAGGCCGCGGTCCGGCGCACGCTGGTTAAGGCGCCGTTCGACGGCACCGTCGCCGAAATCAACGCCGAACTCGGCGAATTCGTCACGCCGTCGCCGCCCGGCATTCCGACCCTGCCGCCGATCGATCTGCTCGACTTGAGTTGTTTGATCGTGTCGGCGCCGATCGACGAGGTCGATGCCGCCGCGCTGAAAACCGGCATGACCGCCTGCGTGTCGCTGGACGCGTTTCCGGACAAGCGCTGCTCCGGCGTGGTCAGCCGCATCGCGCCCTACGTACTGGAAAAGGAAAAGCAGGCGCGTACCGTCGAGGTCGAGGTGACGCTGAAAGACCCGAAAGACCTGGTCGAACTGATGCCCGGCTACAGCGCCGACATCGAAGTGCTGCTGAACCGGAAGGAACGGGCTTTGCGCTTACCGGCCGAAGCCATTCTGGAAAACAACCGGGTATTGGCGATAGACGCCGACGGCATCTTACGCGAGCGCAATTTCAAGCCCGGCTTGACCAACTGGAGCTACACCGAAGTGCTGGACGGCCTGCAAACCGGCGAACGGGTGGCGACTTCAATCGGCAAGGAAGGCGTCAAGGCTGGCGCGGGGGTCAGGGCCGCGCAATGATCCGCTTGACCGGCATCAGCCGGCAATTCCAGGTCGGTGAACAAACCGTGCGAGCCTTGCGCGGCATCGACTTGCAGGTGGCGCGCGGCGACTACCTGTCGGTGATGGGGCCGTCCGGCTCGGGCAAATCGACCTTGCTGAACATCATCGCATTGCTGGACCAGCCCAGCGCCGGAAGCTACCGGCTGAACGATCGGGATGTCACCCAACTCAGCGACGACGAGTTGGCGCGAACCCGGCGCGACAATATCGGCTTCGTGTTTCAGTTTTTTCATCTGATCCCGCGCCTGACCGCCGCCGAAAACGTCGAAATGCCGATGATCCTGGCCGGCATCCCGGCCAAGCAACGCCGCGAACGGGTGCGCGAGGCGCTAGCCTCGGTGAACTTGGCCGACCGCGCCGAACACCGCCCGAACCAACTGTCCGGCGGCCAGTTGCAGCGCATCGCCATCGCCCGCGCGATGATCATGCGCCCGGCCATCCTGCTGGCCGACGAGCCGACCGGCAATCTGGACAGCCAGTCCGGCCTGGAAATCGTCGAACTGTTGGAAAACCTGAATCGGCAAGGCGTCACGCTGATGGTCATCACCCACGACCCCAAGCTAGGCGCGCGCGCCGGCAGGCAGGTCAGGATAGTGGACGGGGCGTTGGTTTGAAGTGCGGCGGTGCTTGGCAAACTTCCAATACATCGGGCCTTGCCAAGATTGGCGGCACTTTCCGGTCGCTCGCCGGGTGAATCAGGCAGGTCAGTGTCCCGCCGCCAGGCATCCGATCAAGTAGATGGATACGGATTGTTCAGCAGCTTGGTCAACACTCGCCAAGTTTCCAGCTTCCGTTCAAAGCTCATCGCGGCGTTGGCCGGGCTAGTCGAAGGCAAACGGATAAGCTGAAATTTTTGGCGATAGCGTCCGCCGTCAAAATGCTTGTTGAACATTTTTTCGGCCGTTGTTCCGTTAAACAATATCGCTTGGATTTTGCCGTGGCTTTCGAAGAAGCTATTGAAGTCATTGATTACGACGCTGGTAAGGTCGATATCGGAATCCAGGCTGCTGGCGCGGCGGCATCGCTTCATGACATCCCACAAAGCAACGCCGGATTGGGTCAGTCCGTTTAATCGCTCGACATACGGGGAATCGGGGTTGATACCCAATAGGTGACCAATAATTGGCCAGAATTGATTCCTGGGATGCGCGTAGTATTGCTGTTCTTGCAGTGAGCGAATGCCGGGTATGCTGCCTAGAACCAACACTCTGGCATTCGTCTCCGCCACGGCCTGGAAGCTCTCGATTGTCGTCATGTGGTTACGATCGTCGTTGATATTTTCATTTCATGGAATCGGTGGTTTCCGCCTCGCGTTGATGCGACGGGCGAATGCGTTTTCACTGCTTTAGTAACAAACGCGTCTTCGTTTAAAAGGCGTCGTCCTTATCCGCATACTTATCGGATAGTCGCAATAGCACCAGCGACGCCCCCGTGCCGCCC
>NZ_JBYMAP010000211.1:0-6665 GCF_057766305.1 Methylomonas sp. BG-2
TATGCCTCCGAGGAATTCGGCTCCGCTTCAATAAGTTAAAGCCTTTCGCCTAACGCAACGCGGTAACCGCGCCACTTGGCCCCGATTTTGTATGGCCGAGTGTATGAGCAACGAATTGCATCCATCACCCGAACCCGGCGAACACATTTTCCCGCTACCTGGACGCCAACCAGCACCGAAAACCGGCAGCCACCCGACGGCAGCGATTTCACTCGGCAAGCGCTACCCACTCAATCCGAATATCCCGGATTTGACCGGCGGCATCGACGGCCTGGTCGGCGGTTACCGTTTATCCCTGGACAGAGCCGAGATCCTGCCGATAGTTCCTAACCAAGACATTGCCAGCGGCTTCGTCTGGGACGAGGGCCGCCTGCCGGCCGGCGTGGCGGCGGCACTGGCCGCCGGTCAGACCGGTGGCGGACGCAATCGGCTGACCTTGCACGCCGCCAGCCTGGAAGGACTCGAAGTCAAGCTGATTCAGCAGCTACCGGTGTTGAACGTCACGCCCCGCTTTGCGTTGGAATGGGAAACTCGCGGCCAGGGCGCTCAGCTCGGCGTGGTGCGGCTGGTTAAATCGGCCCGTACCGCCCATTTCGCCGACGGCGGTACGTTGAACCTACTGAACACCGCCGTCGCCAACGCCGGCCCGGTTTTATACCTGGACGATCCGGGCGCGCCTTCGCCGGTGATTCCGGTCTGCGGCTTTCAAGGCGCCGACGAAACCAGCCGCTTCGAGTTCACCGAGTCGGTGCGCCAGCCGATATACGCGGAATTGGACGGCCAACCGCTTGTGTCGATCAGTGTGCTGGAGCAATACACACTGTACTTCCTGGCGAACGCCGCGCCGGAGCGGCCGGAAGATTTTATTTGGACGCCGGTGCACTTGCCGATTATTTGGGGCTGGAGCGTACGCGTGCAACAACGCTTCGACGGCGTTTGGGACATTTTTCGGCGTAAGCTGATCTTGCCGACGCCATCGACCGAAGCGCCGCCGCTTCCCACCTGGACCGAGAATAGCCTGCGTTGCCGGACCCCACTGGATGTCTGAGCGGTTGGAGGTTGCAATTGTCGGTGCCGGATTGTCCGGCTTGGCGTTGGCCGAACGGCTAAGCGCCGCCGGCCGTTCGGTCGGCGTATTCGAGGCCCGCGACCGCTGCGGCGGCCGGATACTATCGGTGCCGTTAGCTGACAATTTAACGGTCGATTTGGGCCCGACCTGGCTGTGGCCCGCCAGTCAACCGCGCATTGCCGCGCTGTGCCGCCGTCTGGATCTGAAATTGTTCCGCCAAGCCGACGCCGGCCAAAGCCTTTATAAAATGAGCGCCGATACCGCGCCGGTTGGCTACCTAGACCAGCAAACCCATGCCGACGCTTGGCGCATCCAGGGCGGTTGCGCGGCGTTGATCGACGCGCTGCTCGCCAAACTCAAGCCTATCGGCATCCGGCTGAACCGACCGTTATTGCGAATCGTCGATCGGGGCGATCACGTCGAACTGACGTTTTCGACCACGAACGGTACCGAAACCATCCAGGCCAAACGCGCGGTATTAACCCTTCCGCCGCGTCTGCTGGCCGAACAAATTACCTTCGTTCCAGCCCTGTCGGCCGATTTATTCGAGGCATGTCGGGCAACCCCAACCTGGATGGCCGGCCACGCCAAGGCGGCACTGGCCTACCCGAGCGCATTTTGGCGCCAACAGGGTTGGTCCGGCAACGCCTTACTGCCCTACCCCGGCGCGATTTTGTCGGAAATTTACGATGCCGGCGACCCACGCGGCGAATCCGGCGCCCTGTTCGGCTTTTTTGGGATACCGGCCGAATTTCGCGACCGCTATCGCGCCCAGTTGCCCGGCTTGCTGACTCACCAGTTGTCGGAGCTCTACGGTCCGGGCGCGGCCGAGCCCTTGCAATCGACGATACAAGACTGGAGCCTGGAGACCTATACCGCCACCGCTTTGGACCGTTTACCGCCGATCGGCCATCCCGATTACGGCCATCGTTGGCTGCAACTCGACCATTGGACCGACAAACTCTATTTCGGCGGCACCGAAACCGCCGCCGAGCACGGCGGTTATCTGGAAGGCGCGCTGGTCGCGGCGGAAAGAGTCTACGCCGCATTAACCTGAACCCTCCCGGAGCCACGATGACCCAACACCCTGTAAACACCGAAAGCCTGGCGCGTTTCGCCAATCAAGCCCACGAAATCAAAAACGCGGCTCGGCCGAGTTACGACCGGCTGCTGGCGGCGGATTTATCCCGGCAACGTTGGGACGGCTGTTTTCAGCGCAATGTGCTAGCGGTACTGGCGCAGGTCTACGACCAGGCCGCGCACGCGCTCGAAGCGCTGCCGTTTACCCCGGACCCCACGCCGTTGGATCGCGGCATGTCCGCGCTGACCAAATTGGTGCTGGCCGAATTCGACGGCTTTATCGAGGCATTCCTGGCTTATGTCGTGGATAAACACCGCACCTCTTGCGCGCTGTCCAACTTCCCCGACGAACACAAACCCGACCGGGACTATCTCGAAGCGGTAAAACGCGATATCGCCCAACTGTGGCGCGAGTTTGCGGTCAATGTCAACAACCGATTCCTCGCCTTAACGACGGAGTAAGCCATGAAGTTTTACATGACCCCCGGCTCGTGCTCGACCGGTATTCACATTTTGTTGGAAGAATTGGAACTGGTCTTCGAGGTCTATCCGATCAACTTGTTGGCCGGCGACCAACTAAAACCCGACTATCTGGCGATCAACCCCAAGGCGACGATTCCAACCCTGGTACGCGACGACGGCGGCGCGTTGACCGAGTTCAGCGCGATCGCCTATTGGCTGGCGCGCCGTTATCCCAAGGCCGGTCTGTTGCCGGGCGATGCCGACGGCGATGCCCGCGCGATCGAATTAATGGCGCACGCGGTCGGCACCCTGCACGGCGCCGGTTTTGCCCGGATTTTCACGCCGGAAAAATTCGCGGTGAACAGCGCTGACATCGACGCGGTCAAAGCGCAAGGCCTGGAAATTGTCCGAAACGGCTTCGAGGTTCTGAACGGTTGGCTGCCGACCGACGGTTACGCCCTGGGCCGATTTAGCATCGCCGACGCGGCCTTGTTTTACCCAAGCTTTTGGGCCGACAAAACCGCCATCGAACTGCCGGAACGCTGCTTGAACCACTATCGTTTGATGCTAACCCGGCCGGCAGTCAGGCAGGTGCTGATGGAGGAAGGTTATCGGCTGCCGTGACCGCGCCGCCGGCCATCATTCAAACCGGATAGCGGCGAAAACCTCGCGCGCCGGCGACTCAAGAAACTCGGCCCCTGCCCTGCGCCGGACTATCGAAAATCCGGTTAGCACTGCCGAGCGCCAGCATCGAAAGGATCGCATTCTCCCTAAAAGCTTGGGTAAGCCCCACTAGCCGAAAAGGCTTTCGCAGCCTGAATTTCGCCTCGATCAGCAGCGGATTTCTCGTTTCCCGCAGCGGCAGCGGCCATCACGCCGCGACAATAGACGAGACAATCGCCGGTTTTTCAAGGAGAATATCGGCGATTTTCTACGTTTCCGCGTTACATGCACAAATACGACGGCCTGGTAGTCCACCAAAGCCACGACGACGAGGGCATCATCGAAGTCGTCGATAACGACGGGGTTCGAGCCCTGCATTTTGGTTCGCACGCTCGGCAAAGCTCGATGTTGATCGCCGAACCCGACCGTCTGCATTCCCTCTATGCCCGGGCGATGATGGCCGGCCTGCTGTTTCAAGCGCCGCCCAAGGACACGCTGTTGATCGGCTTGGGCGGCGGCACGATTGCTAAATTCCTGTTACACCAGTTTTCAGACTGCAAGGTCCGCGTGGTCGAGTTTCGCGGCAGCGTGTTGAAGGTGGCGCGCAGCCATTTCGAGCTGCCGTTCGACGCTCGCTTGAAAATCAAGATCGGCTGCGGCGCTCACCACGTCAAGCAATTCGCCCGCGAACACAGCGAATTTCACGATTTGATCATGATCGACGCTTATGACCACGAAGGCATGGCGCCGGAAGTCAGTAGCGAGGCCTTTTTCGATGCCTGCCGAACCTTGCTGACCCGCGACGGTCTGCTGGTCATCAATTTGTGGGGTACCGACAAGCCGATGTTCCAACAAGTCAGTTGGAATCTGGGCAGAGTGTTCAATTGGCGGATGCTATTCTTGCCGGTGCGCGGCCGGGGCAACGTCATCGGCTTTGCGTTTGCCGATCAAGCGGCCAAACCCACGCTAAAACACTTGATCGATCGCGCCAAGCAACTGGAGCAGTGCTATCAAATCGAGTTCCCAACCTATCTGTTGGACTTAAAACGCCACAATCCCAACGTCTTCAATCGGATGATCAAATCGTGATACACAACGCGCCCAACCTGTTCGGCTACAAAAAATACTGGGCTCACCGTTTCGGCCCGGCGCCGGAACTGCCGATGAGCCGCGCGGAAATGGAGGCATTGGGCTGGGACGCCTGCGACGTGATTTTGGTAACCGGTGATGCCTACGTCGACCACCCCAGCTTCGGCATGGCGGTGATCGGCCGGGTGCTGGAAGCGCAGGGCTTTAGGGTCGGCATCATTTCCCAGCCGGATTGGCATAGCGCGGACGATTTCCGCAAGCTCGGCCAGCCGTCGTTGTTCTTCGGCGTCACCGGCGGCAATATGGATTCTATGGTCAACCGCTATACCTCGGACAAGAAAATCCGGTCCAACGATGCCTACACCGCCGACGGCGCGGCCGGCAAGCGGCCGGATCGGGCGGTCAACGTCTACGCCCACCGCTGCCGCGAAGCCTATAAAAACGTGCCTATCGTCATCGGCGGCATCGAGGCCAGCCTGCGCCGCATCGCCCATTACGATTATTGGTCGGATAAGGTGCGTAAATCCATTTTGCTGGATTCCAAGGCCGATTTGCTGGTCTACGGCAATGCCGAACGCCAGATCGTCGAAATCGCCCACCGATTGGCCAAGGGCGAGAGCATTCACGATTTGAAGGGCATTCGCGGTACCGTTCATTTCGTCAAGCAAGTGCCGCAAGGCTGGATAGAAAAAGACTCGACCGACCTCGACAAACCCGGCGCGGTGATCGTACATCAGAATCCGTATCAGGAAATGCCAAGTTGCGACGACCAAGGCCGACCCGATTGCGATACCCCTGCTGCCGACGATAAGCCCGTAGAAGCGACTTCAGCCGCGACCGAAGCCGTGGTCGGTGCGAAAGCCCTTCTCACGCCGCGGGAACAAGTCATCAAATTCCAGCCGATCGCCAATAAAAACCGCGCGAAAACCGTCATCCGGCTGCCGGAGTATGACTTAGTCAAGGACGACCCAATCCTGTACGCCCACGCCTCGCGGGTCATGCACGGCGAAACCAATCCCGGCAATGCCCGCGCCTTGATCCAACGTCACGGCAACCGCGAAGTCTGGATCAACCCGCCACCATTGCCGCTAACCACGCCGGAAATGGACGGCGTGTTCGATCTGCCGTATTCGCGCTTGCCACACCATGCTTACGGCAAGGCGAATATTCCGGCCTTTGAAATGATTCAGCATTCGGTGCTGATCATGCGCGGCTGTTTCGGCGGCTGCAGTTTTTGTTCAATTACCGAACACGAAGGTCGCATCATTCAAAACCGCTCGGAAGACTCGATCATCCGCGAGATAGAAGCCATCCGCGACACCTCGCCGAACTTTACCGGCCACATCTCCGATCTAGGCGGGCCGACCGCCAACATGTGGCGGCTGGCCTGCAAGGACCCTAAAATCGAAGAGTCCTGCCGTAAGCCGTCCTGCGTCTATCCCGGAATCTGTCACAACCTGAATACCGACCAAACCCCGCTGATCAAACTCTACCGCCGCGCCCGCGCCCTGCCAGGCATCAAGAAAATCTTCATCGCCTCCGGGTTGCGTTACGACATTGCCGTGGAAACGCCGGCCTATGTGAAAGAGCTGGTCAGCCACCACGTCGGCGGTTATCTGAAAATCGCCCCGGAACACACTGAACAGGGCCCTTTGTCGAAAATGATGAAACCCGGCATGGGCACTTACGACCGCTTCAAGGCCATGTTCGACAAATACTCCAAGGAAGCCGGCAAGGAACAGTATCTGATTCCATACTTCATCGCCGCCCATCCAGGCACCACCGATCAGGATATGCTCAATCTGGCCCTCTGGCTGAAACGCAACGGCTTCCGCGCCGACCAGGTACAAGCCTTTTTGCCGTCGCCGATGTCGATCGCCACCGCGATGTACCATTCCGGCAAGGACACCCTGCACAAAGTCGGCCGCAACGTGCCCGACATTGCCATTCCCCGCAGCATGAAACAGCGTAAGCTGCACAAGGCCTTTCTGCGCTACCACGATCCGAAAAACTGGCCGCTGTTACGGGAAGTGTTGAAGGAAATGGGACGGGCGGACTTGATCGGCAATGGCAAGCACCATTTGGTGCCTAGTTTTCAGCCGAAAAGCGGGGAACAACAACAATACAAAACAAAGCCGAACGCCAAACTGTTTAAGACAAAGTACACTCGTTGAACCAAAACGCGCCACAATACAAAGAAGCCTTATGGTACTTTTCGTGGGATTTGTGATGGTAATTCTCGTGTATTGATCTAAGATTACGAAAACCTACAATTCAAGAAGTTGAGCCAAAATTCCGCTAG
>NZ_JBYMAP010000212.1:0-6656 GCF_057766305.1 Methylomonas sp. BG-2
GTTTGTCGTGTAAGGTCCATAAGCAACTGCTGCGGCTCCTGGAGCCAAAGGACCTCCGGTTACGGTATTAGTATATCTAACGCAGGTCGCGGCGGCTTGCTGTACATTGGCTTGTGCAGATGGAACTATCTTATAGATTGTGGATTCGCCATTTTCATCCAGTATTTCAAGATATTCCTGTGGGGCCACAATAGTTGATGTTGTTGTTGCCTCTTGTTCATCCGCGAAGGACAGAGTTGAAAGAAAACTTATAAATAAGCCCATGAAAATGGCATATATCGTTGTTTTTGATATCTAATCTCCTTGAACTTGAGCGTTCTAGATCAATAGTAAATTTGAGAACTCATGTTGGTTGTGGGCGTTATTTATGCCCGAAAGCAAGTATAGTCATGGCACTAACATCCAGAATGCGTCATATTGCCGCAGACTCACATTTTCCGTTAGCCAGTTGTCGCGTACTCTGAACTTCCTTCTCCAACTCCTTCCAAAGCCAATCCTCACCATAGGAGCTTTTGGTTTCTTGGCACAGGTGTATCCAACCCCATTGCCATTCCATAAAATCCGATTGCCAGGTTTTCCATTGTTGTTCGGTCGGCGGTCCGTATCGCCAATTGGGTGCGAGTACTACACCCAGGCCAAGCGGCACATCAAACCCGTATTGGCCTTGCAACAATAGGTACATAGCTCGGCGACGATTGGCCCACGAGGCGAAAGGTTTTAATGCCGGCACTTGATAGAGGGCAGTATTCAGTAATTCAATAGCCCAAAGGTAATGAACGGAGTTGACCAAGAACTGCCTATCTCCCCAATCGGTTTGGCAAAAGATTTGCGCCACAAACACCACATACAATTCTTCTCCAATCCGGCGTGACAGGAAATTCCTCCCCATCATCAGTAACATTCGGTAAATGTCTTGGGCTTGCCAGCGGTTGTGGACATGATTGCCCTGTTGCTTGGACTCACGCCAATACAGCACTAAGGCCGTCAACGTATCGAGACTGGCTAATTTGAGCAACCGGCGGCTCACTGACGAGGAGTAAGGTTGGCGGCGCTTAGCGGCGCTAATACCGCCGTCTTTCGCGGATCGATACACAATCGCTTGAACCTGTGGTTCTAACTTTTCCAGCCAATTATCGATTTTCGGTAGCACCCGATCTCCCAGACGTAGCACTTCCCAGAGTGGATGATTGATGTCTCGAGCGGAACCCGGTGCCTTGGCATCCACCAAGGCAACCAACGCGGCGCCGGGCTTGTGTTTACCGGCTTGGTATTTACTCCACTTATTTTTTGCAGGTAACGGTATGCCATCCTTGGTCTTATCTTGGGGCTCGAAGTGCTTTTCCAATTGGTAGGCGGTGGCTAATTGGGCTTTCTGCTGAAGACCGACATACCAATACTGCGTTCTTAGGCGGTTGATCAAACGGCGATTGTAGGGATTATCGGCAATTGGTTGAAGTATCGCTTTTTTCGCATCGTCGAGGCGAAAATTGATACATGATTGTTTTAATTGACTTATTGTTGCCATTTTAGGGTAAAAGTTTGCTCAATCTCTCCTGTTTCGCGGATAGCGTACATCAGTTACCCTATGGCGCATCAAAAATTGCTACCGAACGTGACATGACACAACCCGAGCCATTAGTACAGGAATTGCAGGAGACATTGACTCGTCTGTACGGCCCGCTCTTGGCAAGTCGCGATCTATGGAAGCTGTTGGGATTTACCAATCCAGCGGCTTACCGCCAAGCGCGTTTGCGGCAGCGGATACCGGTGGTGGAATTCGAAATCGAAGGCCGGCGTGGCCGGTTTGCGCTGACGCAGGATGTTGCGCGTTGGCTGGCCGAGCACGCTTATCTATCCCACAAACTGACAAAGACCAGGAGAAACCGAATGAGCTAACCCCCAAGCCCAAATAAATTCGCAGACTCAGAACGACAAAAGCCCAGGGTTGCAGCCCTGGGCTTTTCAAAAAACCGTCAAGAAATTCAAGTACTCATGACGGTTTCATTGTCGATCTAATTCAGGCCGGCGTCAAGTCGGCCGTCTGTTCTTACACCCATTTTTTAATACATCGCGCCGGGCGGAGGATTTCGTACGCCCCGGCGTCAGGAAAGACAATGAAAATATCCATAACCACGTTGCGCCAAGTGATTCGACTGTTGGCAGACCCAGACCTTTCGATGCGATCCATTGGCCGCACCTGCCGCATTTCACCCAATACCGCTAAAGCGGTTAACGCCCAATTGGTCAACAAACAATTGAGTTGGGCCGATCTCCAGGCTCTGGATGATGGCAAACTTTACCAAACGCTGTTCGGCGATAAAAAGCCGGGCGATTCTCGAAAACCTGTTCCGGACTGGATTCAGGTGCATTCCGAATTGTACAAACAGGATATGACCTTGCAATTGCTTTGGGAGGAATATCGCCAACGCAATCCGGAGGGTTTTTCTTACGAGCAATATTGCCGCCGTTACCGAGCCTGGAAACGCACTTGTAAGATCAGCCTGCGACAAATCTATTTTCCGGGCGAATATATCTTCGTCGACTTCTGTGGACGTACCATGCCGATTCGCGACGCCAAAACCGGGGAAGTTTGGTTCGCCCAGGTGTTTGTCGGCGCGTTGGGCGCTTCTGGGTATTTGTTTGCCGTTGCCGTCGCATCCCAGAAAATCGCCGACTGGCTCAAGGCTCACGCGCTCATGTTGGCGCACATCGGCGGCGTACCACGTTACATCGTCCCGGACAATCTAAAATCCGCCGTGCTGAAGAACAACAAGCAGGGATTGTTGCTCAACTCCGCGTATCAGGAACTTGCCGAGCATTACGATTTCATCATAATGCCGGCCAGACCGCGTAAGCCTAAGGATAAATCACTGGGCGAAATCGGCGTACAAATCGTGCAGCGTTGGGTGCTGGCCCGGTTACGCGATCAAGTGTTCTTTAGCTTGGACGAATTGAATACCGCCATCAGCTACTGGATGGAAAAACTCAATGAGCGTACCACTCGTACTTATCCGAATAGTCGGTTCCAACGCTTTTTCGAATTGGATGCACCGGTGTTAGAAGGGCTTCGCAGCGATCCCTATCCTTATAGCCAATGGCGCTACCAGGTCAGAGTCGATGAAAGTTACCACGTTGACTATGAGCAACACCAGTATTCAGTGCTGTATACCTACTCCCATCAACACGTCGATATTCGGGCCAACGACGAGTTTGTTCACGTCTACTACCAACGCCAGCTAGTAGCATCGCATATCCGCCAAATTGGCCCAGGCCGAACCACCTTGGACGAGCATATGCCGCCCAACCACCGTTTGTTTCGCGAAGGGACACTGGAAGGATTACAGACCTGGGCGCAATCCATTGGTCCGTCTACCGTGACGTTTCTGCAACGTAGCTTGGAAGACAAGCGCCACTTTGCCAGCCGTCTGAAAGCCGCGCAATTATTAAGGCGAGACGCCCAGAAAGACAACTGGCAGGGGCGCATTGAATCAGCTTGTACCCATGCACTACGGTTGAATTGCCTGGGTTTTGATCGGCTAAGGGGCATTATTCGTACCAATGCCGATAACCGTTTGTCAACGGTGACAACCGTCAAGGTGATCGAACATGAGAACTTGCGTGGCGCTGATTATTTCACCACCACATCGGAGACACCGCTATGATCATCGCCGGAACCATACCCCATAAACTTGCTCAGCTTGGCCTGCACGGCATGGCGGCCGCCTTGGAAAAACAGCAGTCCGAACCGAAATATACCGCCATGCCTTTTGAACAACGCCTAGGTTTGTTGATCGAGCAGGAGCTACAAAGTAAAGACGCCCGCAAAATCGAACGACTATTGAAAAACGCCAAACTCCGTTATTCCCAGGCGGTACTCGAAGACATCGATTACCGCAATCAACGTAGCTTGGACCCTTTGCAAATACAAACCTTGGCGACCGGTGAATGGATGCGGCAAAAACAAAACCTGATTTTGACCGGTACGACCGGCACCGGCAAAAGCTGGATCGCCTGTGCCTTTGGTCAACAAGCCTGCCGGCGAGGGTTAAGTACGCTCTATATGACCGCAACCCGCTTATTTGAGAATTTAACCGTGGGAATGGCCGACGGCAGCTTGCCCAAACTGCGACGTCAATTAATCAGCGCATCGTTGTTAATCATCGACGATGTCGGCATTGGCGGCGTACCCGCTCAATTAGGGCCGATACTTTTAGAAATCCTGGATCAGCAATCGATGGTCGGCTCCTTGATTCTTACCAGTCAATATCCGACTAATAAATGGTACGAATTGTTCGAAGACGCCACTGTTGCCGACGCGATTCTGGATCGGATCGTCCATCGAGCCCATCCGATAGAACTCAAGGGCGAATCGATGCGGAAGCTGAAAGGTAAAAACACGGCCTAAAGGCCTAAAACCTATCGCTTGCACATCCTTCAGGCCAAGGGTGTGCAAGTGATGCACCTAGGTGTGCAGATGCTCTGCACTTGGGTGTGCAAGTTCGTGCAATTACGCAAGACCGCATCCAGAACAAACCTCGCGCACGACGGCGGAGTGTTTTATCGAAGAGCAACCACTGCTGTTGCCAATCAAAGCCGTGTTCGATGGTTATGTGGAGCAAATGCGCCGCGTCAGCAGCCAATGTCTGATCCGCATCGAGCGCAATCGCTACAGTGTACCGGCGCAATGGGCCAATAAGGCCGTATCGGTGCGTGTCACGGCGAATCGCGTGCGTATGGTGGCTGAAGGACAGGTTATCGCTGACCACCCAAGACACTTCGGACGCGACCAGTTGATCTGCGACCCTTGGCATTACTTGCCGGTATTGGAGAAAAAGCCGGGGGCATTACGTAATGGTGCGCCGTTCGTGACTTGGGATTTACCGGTCTCGATCACGGTAGTGCGTGACCGCGTACTGAAACAACCAAAAGGGGATCGAGCGTTTGTCGAGTTACTCATGATGGCAAGGGACCTGGGCGACAACGGCTTGGATGCTCTGGAAGTGGCTTGCGATTTAACCTTGCAGACCGGTATTGTCAGTGCGGCGATTGTGCTGAATGAAATGCGCCGACTCACCGAGGCCGCACGGCCCGTGGCATTAAGCGAAACCGGTTCGGCGACACCTACATTGACCATCGAGCCCATCGCCGATTGCAGCCGTTACGATAGCCTGCGGAGCGTGAATCATGTCCATTGATCGCGCCGCCCAGCTCAAAGCGTTACATCTGTTCGGTATGGCCGCCTCATGGTCCGAGTGGCAAGCCGAATACAGTCATCAACAGAAACCGGTTATGCCGGAAGTCTGGCTGGATAAACTGATTGCCGCCGAACAAGCGGATCGACAGGCTCGTAGCCTCAACTACCAACTCAAAGCCGCTCGTTTCCCCATTCATCGCGATTTACTGCATTTTGACTGGCATGAAACGCCTTTGCCTCAGCACCGCATCGGCCAATTAGCGTCTGGCCAGTTCATGGAACAGGCCTACAACCTGATTTTGATCGGTGGTACAGGCACCGGCAAAACTCACTTGGCCACCGCTATTGGCATTGCCGCCATCCATCAAGGTAAGCGGGTTCGCTTCTACAATGCCGTCGATCTGGTCAACCAGCTTGATAAGGAAAAACAGCTCGGCAAAGCAGGCAATCTGGCCAAGCAACTACAGCACATGGATGCTGTTATTCTCGATGAACTGGGCTATCTGCCGTTCCCAGCTTCAGGCGGGGCTTTACTCTTTCATCTGATCAGCCACCTCTATGAAAAGACTTCACTGATCATCACGACCAATCTCAGCTTTGGGGAATGGGTACAGGTCTTTGGGGATGCCAAGATGACCACAGCACTACTGGATCGTATTACTCATCATTGCGACATCCTCGAAACCGGCAACGAATCTTACCGATTCAAGCAACGAAAAAAAGCTACAGAAAACCAATAACCCTACGCGCAAACTGGAAACTTTTCGACGCCCATCTGTGGAAAATTTTCTACGCCGATTGACACGCGACGGATAATAATCTGGCCAAGCTGATTTAATTCTTGCATCAGCAATCTGACGCCGTCGTGCTTGATCCAGTTTGTGACATTTTCGGCGTCAACGAATACCGCAATGCGATTGGCTTTTGGGTGAGTCATGGGGTACGGGTAAAGTACGAATAAAATAAACTAATTTTCGGGCTGAGCTCGGCTTGTCATCAATCCAACCCAAATTCGACCAGATTCGATTCAACGATAAAATTTCTATGGCGACAGAATTAACCCAAGGCAATTTCTGCTCAAAGGTTCCGTAAGCTGTTTATCTACCCAGCTATGGGATCCAATGTTTATGCCTTGTTCATAAGCCCAATAGGCTACCCTATTTGAGCATTTCAGGTCGGAGTTGAAATTAGTTAATTCGAAGATCAATTCTGCGTTATATCGAACGTTTCTATCGAGCCAGTTATCCAGATGCCTTTCAGCCGCTAACATGTCAGATTTGTGCGGGTTACAGGAGGCATGAGCAAGAACGAAGTTATGAGCCAAGTCACGAGGATACTTTGACCAGGGTACGAAATGATCGACATCTGCCTGGTTAGAAAGAGCCGTGCCACAATAGAAGCATTTATTGGATTGAATTTTTCGCAATAACTCAGAAACTTGGGTTAGGCATGCTCTCGGGGT
>NZ_JBYMAP010000213.1:0-6561 GCF_057766305.1 Methylomonas sp. BG-2
ATTGCCCCAGACAAATTGCATTCAGATAAGTGACTAGCAGTGAAATTGCAATTTCTGAAATTTCCGCCCGAAAAATCCGCATAAAAAAACTCTATCTCGCTCAAGTCTAAACCCGATAGGTCAACACCATTCAACGGTATGCCGCGCAAATCAAATTTGTCGTCAAACTTGCCGATATGTTGTTCCAAGGTCTGTCTTGAAAAACGCCCTGAATGAAGGCTTTTAAGTATTCCTTGCCCAGTAGGTGTTTGCCAGCGCTGGCGAATCTCTGGCTTTGGGAGATTGGCAAAATGCTGCCACTCAAGCCCTGATCCTAAGCTGATGTTTTGACTCGGAGTAATGAAGGGTTCCATGATGAAAGTATACCAAACACTCGATTTCTTTCATCTAAAATGGCTATAGGACTGTTCTTCGGGACGAGAATAGCTAGGCGCAAATTTAGGCGCACTACTCAAACAAACCGACTCAAAACCACTCAAACCCAAACAACTTGAAACTATTGATATTTAAGGAATATACTGTAGCTTCACGTTGTTTCAATTCGTCCAATCAGCACTCGTAACGCGAAGGTCGTAGGTTCGATTCCTATTGCCGGCACCATTTGATTTGCCAAAACCCGTTCAATCGCCTATTTTCCTGGCTTTGGCCGCAGTTCGCGGCGGAAAACGGAACGCGCTGCCGAAAATCGCCACCCCGAACAGCGGCATCCGCCAATCAATCACGGAATAACAACAATGAACGGCGAAACTCATACCGGTGTCTGAACGCCATCGGTCGCGGCTAAAGCTACTCCTACACCCATTATTTTCATGCTCCTGGGCGAAAATCCTTTCATGACCGTAAAGTTAAACATGAAGCACAATTGGAGGCATGCAGCTAAAACCCGCTCGTATTTGACCGATCGCCAAGCCGCTTGACGAAAATATTATCCACGCAGTAACGCGCCATCCAGGCCGCGACTGGACCGGTTACACCGCGAACCACGACGATGTCGGCGCGATACCGTTGCCAGGCGTTTTCGCCCGGATTCTCACTGCCCGAAACGTTTCGATCGGTCCGTGCCCACGCGCCTGCCAGCGATTACGCGTAGCCGGCATGGACCAAAATCGATCGGACAGGCAAAATAGCCGATTAGCCAACCGCCGCTCAAACATGCTCGCACTCCTGGTCCGCTTTTCCATACGCTATTCCGGCATCGTCGTCGCGCTGGCCCTACTGCTGTTCGGCTACGGCGGCTATCGCTTCGCCCATGCCGGCCTGGACATTTTTCCGGAGTTCGCGCCCAAGCAAGTCATCATTCAAACCGAAGCCCCTGGGCTGGCGGCCGAACAGGTGGAGGTGCTGGTCAGCCAGCAGATCGAACAGGCCGTTAGCGGACTGATCGGTCTGAAAAATCTGCGTTCGCAATCGATACAAGGGCTGTCGATCGTCACCGCCACCTTTGAGGAAGGCAGCGACGTTTACCGCAACCGGCAGTTGGTCGGAGAGCGGTTGACCGGCATCGCCCAACGGCTGCCCGCTGGAGTCTGCACGCCGATCCCTCTGCCGCTGTCGTCGTCGTCCGCCACGGTGATGACGATAGGATTGCGGGCCGGCGGCAAATCGTTGATGGAATTGCGCAGCCTGGTGGATTGGACCTTGGTGCCGCGCCTGCTGGCGGTACCCGGCGTCGCCGACGTCAACGTGTTCGGCGGCGACATTCAGCAGTTGCAAATTCAACTGCTGCCGGCGGCCTTGCAGCGTTACAACCTGTCGGTCGACGAAGTGGTCAACGCCGCCGCCAGCGCCAGCGAAATCAGCGGCGCCGGTTTCATCGACAACGGCAATCAGCGCTTTTCGCTGCAGATCGGCGGTCAACCGGGTAATCCTCAACAGTTCAAGCAATTGGTCGTCAAGCGTCTGAACGGCAGCAATATTTTGCTCGGCGATGTCGCCGAAGTCGGCTACGCGCCCGCCCCGGCCATCGGCGCCGCGCAAATCCAGGGCCAGCCAGCCATCGTGATGATGATCATCGGCCAGTACGGCGCCAACACCTTGTCGGTGTCGCGGCAAGTCGAAACGGTGCTCGAGGAGTTTCAACCACTGTTCGAGCAGCAAGCCATCGCCTTTCATGCCCGCCTGTTCCGTCCGGCCGACTACATCGAAACCTCGCTGCACAATCTGGCCGGCCATTTGCTGATCGGCGGCGGCTTCGTGCTGTTGGTGCTGTACGGCTTTTTGTTCGATTTGCGCAGCGCGTTGATTGCCGCCACCGCGATTCCATTGTCCTTGCTGACCGCCGCCCTGATATTGCAGACTTGCGGCGTGAATTTAAACATCATGGTGCTGGGCGGTCTGGCGATCGCATTGGGCGAAGTCGTCGACGACGCGATTATCGATACCGAAAACATCTTCCGCCGCCTGCGCGAAAACCGTCTGAAAATTCACCCGGACCCCGCCGACGAAGTGATCTACCACGCCTCGCTGGAAGTACGCGGCTCGGTGGTTTACGCCAGTTTCATCGTCGCGCTGGTGTTCGTGCCGCTGCTAACCCTGGCGGGCGTTAGCGGCCGCTTGTTCGCGCCGCTGGGCGTGTCCTATATTCTGGCGATCATGATGTCGCTGCTGGTGGCCTTGACCTTGACCCCGGCGCTGTGCCAGCTGTTGCTGCGGCGGCGCCTGCCGGACACCGCCGAGCCGCCGCTGATCAAGCGGCTAAAACCCTGGTACGCCAAACAATTGCGGTGGACGACCCGCCATTTCCGAGCCGTGGCCGGCCTCGGCGTGGTCACGTGCGCGGTCGGTCTGGCGGCGTTTCTGCGCTTGGATCACCAATTTTTGCCGGAATTGCGCGAAGGCCATTTCATCGTCCATACCGCCAGCGCGCCGGGCACCTCGTTGCAGGAGTCGTTACGGGTCGGCGCGTTGTTGAGCGAACAGTTCGCCGGTATCGAGGGCGTCGAGTCGGTGTCGCAATGGGCGGGTCGGGCTGAACGCGGCGCGGACACCTACGGTAGCCATTACAGCGAATACGAAGTGCGTTTGCGGCCGTCGTCCGGTCGCGACCAGCAACGAATATTGGACAGCCTGCGCGACGTGCTGGAACGCTTTCCGGGCATCGGCTTCGAAGCCAATACCTTTTTAACCGAGCGGGTTGACGAAACCATTTCCGGTTATACCGCGCCGGTCGTCGTGAATCTTTACGGCAACGACTTGAACGAGCTCGACGGCAAGGCCCGGCAATTGGCGGCCTTGATCGAGACCATCCCCGGCGCCGCCGACATTCAGATGCGCTCGCCGCCGGCCAGCGCGATGCTGCAAATCCAACTCGACGGCGAGCGCCTAAAGTTTCGCGGCATCAGCCCGGCGCAAGTGATGGCGACGCTGCAAACCGCTTACGAAGGCCGCATTGTCGGCAAGAACATCCAGGGCAACCGCATCTTTAACGTGACGGTCACCTTGCCGCCGGCAAAACGCAACGATCCGGAATTCCTGCGGCAACTGCCGTTGAAAAACGCCGACGGCCAGCGGGTGTTGCTTGGCGACATCGCCGATATTCACCACGGCGAGGGCCGCTACAACATTCTGCATCAGGGCGCGCAGCGCATTCAAACCGTGACCTGTAAGGTCGGGGATAGAGACATGGACGAGTTCGTCGCCGAACTCAAGCGGCGGGTAAACACTGAAATCGCCTGGACCGGCAGTGCCCATCCGCAATTCGTCGGCGCCGCGCTGGAGCAGGCCGAGGCCCGCGAATCCTTGATCGTGCATGCCTTGCTGGCCGGCGTCGGCGTGCTGATTTTCGTCTACATCGCATTGGGCAGCCTGCGCCATATGCTGTTGACCTTGCTGAATCTGCCGTTCGCGCTGCTGGGCGGCGTCGCGGCGGTGGTCGTCACCGACGCAACGCTTTCGGTCGGCTCCTTCGTCGGCTTCGTCACGTTGTTCGGGATTACCGTGCGCAACTGCATCATGCTGATTTCGCACTACCGGCATTTGATCGAATTCGAAGGCCAGGTTTGGAACCAAGCCACGCTGATCCGCGGTGCCCAGGAGCGCCTGCCGGCGATTTTGATGACCGCGCTGGTCACCGCGCTGGCAATGCTGCCGGTCGCCTTCGACAGCGACAATCCGGGCCGGGAAATCATGGGGCCGATGGCCGCGATCATTATCGGCGGCTTGGCGTCTTCGACGCTGCTGAATCTGCTGTTGATGCCGGCGATTCTGCAACGCTACGGCCGCTTCTCGGTGGAATTCGAGCCGCGGGTGTGACGGTTCGGCCGGCGTCGGACGGGCGCGATCATATTCGCGCCGTCAACCACCGTCGATTTCCTGCTCGAGCAGGGTCCGCAAACCTTCCGGCATTTCCAGCGTCAACGGGTCCCACCCTTCCAGATTCAAGACATCCTGCAAGCACTCCTCCATGATCCGATGCGCCGCCAACGTAGCTTCGGCGATACGTTCATGCACCTGGCTTTGCAGCTCGCTACGGCCGCGCTCGGCGCAATTGGCTTGATATTCGTACAGCTTGCGCAGGCTGTCGATCTGCACGCCGACTTGCGACGGACAGGAACACAGATACAGAATCGATTGTAAATTGATGCGCCGCAACTGCGCATTGCTGAACTTGGTTTCCAAACTCATGAGCCCGAACCTCTCGGTTGCCGTTGTTATTATAATTTTTCAGTCGCGCAACTGCTTTGGGGGCTGGTGCGCCCGGCGAGGCACTGTCAATCCGCGCCACGCCTACCCGCTTGAAATCGCAACGATTTCAGCGCGCCAACTTTACAGGGATTGTTTAAAGATGCAAGTTCGGCACCTTCGATAGGTGGAAAATCAGCCCTCGAAACCGCCGAAAATTGTAGTGACCGAAAACGCGAACGGCGATGTCTGAACTTAGAGCCTCGTTTCGGCCGCGCCGTTTTACTTAATGCACCCAAGCCAAACAGCGATGGCTGGCGATTGAACGGTTACGAGTAGATTCCGCGCGTAAATTCAATAGATATGGCATAGGCTTTGCTTTTTGAATATCTGCAAATTTTCAGACTCAGCCTTTACATTCGCCTCATGAGCAGCAACAAAAACGGATTAAACCAAACACAAATCGAACATTTATCGTCGTTGCGATATATCAACCTGATAGACGAACATATGAAAATCGTATCCAGCGTTAAAGTGTTCGATAACGCCGGACCGGACGATAATTCGGTGCTATTGATACTCGATATTTTTATTGACGATAAGCAAATCGATCGAATAAGTTTTAATTTACACAATTATGCCTATCAAGAGATCATGGAGGTTGCGCGAAATATTCGCGACAACGACTATATTTTGCGCGCGGTGGACGCTGCCTTGGCGGGAGATATTGAATGAACTCGGGGCCACGCTAGCGATGCGATCGAAAGCGTGGCTCGGGTTCAGCATTTAAAGCCCATTAGCCGACATTGTATTATTCATCCCATTCTTCGTCCGCCATCTCGTCAAATCGGCCCTGATCTTTGCCGGATTTTTGCTTGAATATACGCTCCAGCAACGGCGAAAGCGTTCCGGACAACTCGTTTTGCAATTCGGCGACCACTTCTTCAATTTCCGGCCCGCCTTTGACAATGACCGGGTGCGCGCCCAATTTGATTAATTCATTCGTCGCCGAACCGCCGACCGAGCCGCAATAGACCAAATCGCAGCCGTTTAACCAAGCCAGTTTCGGCTTTAACTTGTCTTCGTTACCGTCGCGCAACTCCTTGCCAAACGATTTAGCCGCCATCGGCGTCGCGCTGTCGGCATCGATACTGTATACGTGAAATCCCAAGGACGAGCCGAAATGCTGATTGATAATTTCCCCATCCGAGCTCGCAAAAGCCACCAGTAGTTTATCGGCATCGACTTCAAGGTCCGCAACACAATTTACATCTACAAGTTCACTCATATAACAATCCTCAAGGAATATTTTGGCCTAAAAACGACTCATGTATGACAATCGACTATGTGTAGCGCCAGTAAGCGTCTTTGATACCAGGCACCAAATTATCAAAAACCAACCGAATTACTTGCGTTGATGATATTCCGCAACCAGCACTTTAATCTTTAATCGCATAATTTCTTTCAGCATACGCATTTTTCGATCGTGTTCCTGATGGGCAATATCGTAGATTTGCTTTCTCAGCGTTTCGTTACTCTCTTCGGGTAAACTCAATGACCATTCGCTGAAAAAGGTATCGAAACCGTCAATGGTTTTAATCAACTCAAATCTTAGTTTTTCTCTGTCCTTCCGCGGGACGGCCTTTAGCGCATCGTCGATAACCGCGTCGAGCTCGGATTTTTGTTGCCTATCGGAAATAGGGAACAGAATGATTTCAGACATAAACACCGACAAATGATAAGCAAGCGAACACAGCGTTATTTTCTGTATGGCTTACCTCATTCATATTTTGCACCACTTTATAAGCAATTGATTTAGAAACAAAAGGATTGTTTTTGTTTGTTGCTTTTACAACAAACGAGAACCCGCTCGAACCGCGATGTTCGAATGGTTACAGTGATGTTTAAGCCACGCGCCACAACCGGCTTTGAAAGACGGCC
>NZ_JBYMAP010000214.1:0-6546 GCF_057766305.1 Methylomonas sp. BG-2
CGGCCCATTCGTTAGGCAGGCTGAATCAGTGGCTCAATCCGCAAAACTTGAATACTAGACCAACCTTCGGTACCAACATGAGTAATAAATCCGGCACATCCAGTCAAATCATCGGTTTACCGCGAGGCGGCGGCGCAATTCATGGCCTAGGCGAAAAGTTCTCGCCCGACTTACATACCGGTACCGGTAATTTCGGTGTGCCGATTGCGTTGCCTTCCGGACGCAACGGCTTCCAACCGCATTTGACGTTAAGTTACAGTACCGGCACCGGCAACGGATCGTTCGGACTTGGCTGGGCACTCAGCGTGCCTGGTGTAACGCGTAAAACGTCAGGCGGTCTGCCACGCTACGATGACCATAGAGACACTTTCGTATTGTCCGGCGCGGAAGACTTGGTGCCGGTCAACGAAGCCAGTGGCATTTCCCGCTACCGCCCTCGTTCGGAAGGGCTGTTTGCCCGCATCGTTCATCGCCGCGATAACGCGCATGACTACTGGCAAGTATCGAGCAAGGACGGTTTGGTCAGTTATTACGGTTCACCTGAAGCCGTCACGCCGGACCCGGCGACGATTGCGGACCCAAACAACCGGAAACGGATATTTGCGTGGAAACTCAGCCAAACCGTCGATCCGTTCGGCAATCGTATCGACTATGTCTACGAGCGCGACATTCAGCCGGAAGGTGCTTTGCGCCGCTGGGATCAACTTTACCTATCGGAACTGCGCTACGCGGACTATGGTGATCCAGCCAATCCGCACTTCCTGGTCCGGGTGCGTTTTGTTTACGCAGACCGCCCGGACCCTTTTTCGGACTACCGCGCCGGCTTCGAGATACGCACGACCCGCCGCTGCGTTCGGATCGAAATTTACACGCAAGCCGATCAAGAACGGCTGACGCGCAGCTATCATTTGGATTATCTCGATCAAATCGGTGGCGAAGACCTGCCGCTCAATGGCGCCACGTTACTTGCTCGGATTCGCGTCGAAGGCCACGACGGGCAAGCCTCCGAGTTTCTACCGCCGTTGACTTTCGACTACAGCCGTTTCCAGCTGAAAGCGCAAACCTTCGTCGCCGTGAAAGGCCCATTACCGGCGGCTTCGCTGGCCCATCCCGAGTATGAATTGGCCGATCTATTCGGTAACGGTTTGCCGGACATCGTGCAACTGAACGGTACCGCCCGCTATTGGCGCAATCTTGGCGAAGGCCGTTTCGCCGAGCCGCGACCGATGGCCGATGCGCCGGTCGGTTTGAGATTGGGAGAACCTGGCGTGCAATTGATCGATGCCGACGGCGACGGCCGTATCGATTTGCTGGTCCACCGTGACAGTTTGTCCGGCTATTTTCCGCTGCGCTACGACGGCCTGTGGGATAAGAACGCCTTTCGCCGCTATACCGTAGCGCCCAGCTTTAATTTCCAAGACCCCGAAGTCAAACTGGTCGATCTGACCGGCGACGGCGTGACCGACGCCATTCGCAGTAGTAGCCGCCTCGAAGTTTTCTTCAACGATCGTGATATTGGCTGGCAGGCCAGCCGGGCTGTCGAACGCCAAGCCTTGGAACTCTTCCCCAACGTCAATTTCTCGGATTCTCGCGTCAAATGGGGCGATTTCAGCGGCGACGGTTTGCAAGACATCGCACTGATTCATGACGGCAACGTCAGCTATTGGCCCAATCTAGGATACGGCGATTGGGGCGCACGTGTCGCGATGGCGAATAGTCCGCGATTGCCCTACGGTTACGATCCGAAACGGATCTTGATCGACGATATCGACGGCGACGGACTGGCCGACATCGTCTACGTGGACGATCGCAAAGTCCTGATCTGGATTAACCAGAGCGGAAACCGCTGGAGTGATCCCATCGAAATCACCGGTACACCCGCGGTCACCGATATTGATGCAGTTCGCCTGGTGGATTTATTGGGCAGCGGCCATCGCGGCTTGCTGTGGAGCCGCGATGCCGACGGTTCGGGCCGGCCGCATATGCATTTCCTGGATTTTTGCGGCGGCATCAAACCGTATTTACTGACGCAAATGGACAATCATATGGGGGCGTTAACCAAAGTCGCTTACGCGCCGTCCACGCGCTTCTATCTGGAGGACCAAAGGCATCCGGCCAGTCGCTGGCAAACTCCGCTGCCGATGCCCGTACAAGTGGTTGCCAAGGTTGAAGTCATAGACCAAATTTCCCAGGGCAAACTCACCAGCGAATACCGTTACCACCACGGATATTGGGACGGTGCGGAGCGCGAATTCCGGGGATTTGGCCGGGTTGATCAGCTCGACAGCGAAGTCTTTGCCGAGTTTCACAATAGCGGCTTGCACGGCGGGCAAGCCTTTGAAACGGTGAGCTCAGAGCAGTTTTCGCCGCCGCTGGAAACCCGTACTTGGTTTCATCAAGGACCGGTTGGGGACGAATTCGGCGATTGGCGGGAACTGGACTACCGGCCCGAATTTTGGCCCGGAGATACCAACGCCTTGGATCGCCCGGCCGCCGTAACCGCCAAGCTCAACGCTCTACCCAGGCGGCGTAAGCGCGACGCCCTCAGGGCTTTGCGCGGCAGCATCCTGCGCACGGAATTGTATGCGCTCGACGGCAGCGAACGCGAAAATCGGCCCTACACGGTCACCGAACACCTCCAGGGCGTCCGGGAGGATGTTCCGCCGCCGAACGAAACTGGCCGACCGGGGGTTTATTTCGCCTATGCATTGGCCGAACGCACCAGTCAATGGGAACGCGGCGACGAGCCTTTGACACAGCTGGCGTTCACGGCAGAACCCGATCAATACGGTCGCTCGACCGCCGCGCTTGCTATTGCCGTGCCGCGTGGCCGCGATTACCGGTCGGCGGCTGCCGGCCCGGTGTCGCCTTATCTGGCGACCATCAACGAAACCGCCTACGCGAAACGCGACGACGACCGGCGCTACCTAATAGACCGGACCGTCAAGATCAGTCAATACCAAGTAATCAACGACGGAAAACTCTCCGCTACGGCGCTGTGGAGCGCCGTGCAATCCGGTAAAGCGGCCAGCCAATTGTTCGCTCAAACCTTGAATTTCTACGATGGCCCGGCCTTCACCGGTTTACCGCTCGGGCAATTGGGTGATTTCGGCGCGCTGACCCGAACCGAGAACCTGGCATTCACGGACGCGCAATTGAAAGACCTCTACGGTGCGGCCGACCCGATTGCCGATCCGGCACCCGGCAATCAATCCCTTGCCGCCATCGGCAAGCACACGGGAGTCACCGCATTGGCCTCTCACCAATCGTCGCGAAGAAAAGCAGTGACCCACGCCCCCCTCACGATCCCGCCCTATCTGCAACCGGCCGGCGCGACCTGGATAGACGAGTATCCCGTCGAATTCCGCACGCTACCAAACTTGGCCGGTTATATTTACCGTCCTGGCGGAGCCGGAGCGATTTCGGCGCCAGGCTACTTCGTCACGACGGCGGCGCATGCTTACGATTTTCAAGCTGCCAACGCGCTAAGCCAAGGTCGAGGGCTGCTGTTACAGCAGCGCGACCCGCTGGGCCGTACCACAACGATTACCTACGACCTCTACCAATTGTTACCCGTCCGCGTCGTGGACCCGTTGGGCCTGATTGTCGAAGCCGAATACGATTACCGTGTCCTGCAAGCAGCTCGCGTCACGGATCCCAACGGCAATCGCAGCGGAGCGCGGTTCACACCGCTAGGCCTGCCCAAAGCGACGCTGATACAAGGCAAGGCGGATGCCGCCGAGGGCGACATCGAGAGGCCCAGTATCGAAATAGCGTACGACTTGACGGCGTTCGACGAGCGCGGCGAACCGGTCTCGGTGCGTACTCGCCGCTATCAACATCACGATAGCGACAGTGACGTACCGCTACCGCAACGCGACGAAACCATCGACAGCGTCGAATACTCCGACGGCTTCGGCCGCCTGCTGCAAACCAGGGTGCAGTCGGAACAGATTCGCTTCGGCAACGCCAGTTTCGGCGGCGGAATTTTGCCCATCGACCAAGCCGACGCCGCTGGCACCAAGGCGGCGTTTACCGGCGTCCGCGACAGCGATGCCGACAATCCGAATGTATTGATCAGCGGTTGGCAGATTTACGACAACAAGGGCCGGGTAGTCGAAAAATTCGAACCGTTTTACAGTCAGGGCTGGCAATACGCCGCGCCTGGCGATACTCAGCTCGGTCAAAAAGCCGTGATGTTTTATGATCCACGCGGCCAGGTCATCCGCACCCTTAACCCCGACGGCTCCGAGCAGCGGGTGATTTACGGTGTGCCTACCGACTTGGCCGAGCCCGAGCAATTCGCGCCGACACCTTGGGAAGCCTATACCTACGATGCCAACGACAACGCCGGTCGTACCCATGCCGACTCGGCGCAAACCTTCCAAAACCATTGGAACACGCCGGCCAGTATCCTCATCGACGCGCTGGGCCGCACCGTGCGGGCCACGGCGCGGAACGGCGCCAGTCCCGCCGAGTGGTATGTCACCCGCTCGGACTACGATATTCGCGGGAATTTGCTGGGCGTTACCGACGCATTGAACCGAGTCGCTTTCCGCTACGACTACGACTTGCTGAATCGACCCTGGCGCACGGAGAGTATCGATGCCGGCCTGCGGCGCACGGTCCCGGATGCGATCGGCAATCCGCTTGAACAACGCGACGGCAAGGGCGCGTTAACCCTGCATGGTTACGACGAAGGGAATCGTCCAAACCGGCTGTGGGCCAAGGACGGCCTCAACCAAGCGTTGACGCTACGCGAAGTGGCTATTTACGGCGACCGGCCCGACTCGGGTTTGAGCACGGATGCGGCGCGCCAGCATAATCTGCTCGGCAAGTTGTTTCAACATTACGACGAAGCCGGGCTGATCAGCACGCCCGGCTACGACTTCAAGGGCAATCCGCTTAGCCAAAGCCGGCAGGTGCTCAGCGACGCCACCTTGCTGAGTGCTTACCAAAACGGCGCCGCGCGCAATTGGGCGGTCGACGCTTATCGCATCGACTGGCGCGCGCCAGCCGGCACCACGTTGGCTGCTCATGCACAGACCCTGTTGGACGCTAGTGTTTACGAAACGACTTCTAGCTTCGACGCGCTGAACCGCATCAAGCGCCTGCAATACCCCAAGGATGTTACCGGCCAACGCCAGGAGTTATTGCCGGTCTACAACCGGGCCGGCGGCTTGGCGCAAGTCAAACTCAACGGCCAGCTATTCGTGCAACAAATCGCCTATAGCGCCAAGGGTCAACGGGTGTTGGTGGTCTACGGCAACGGCGTGATGAGTCGCTACGCTTACGATCCACAGACCTTTCGGTTGTCACGGCTACGAACCGAGCGCTACAGCCAACCGGAAGCCGATCGTTATCAGCCGAATGGCGAGGCTTTGCAGGACTTTGCCTACCGTTACGATCTGGTCGGCAATATCCTGCAAATCGAAGACCGCGCCCAGGGCAGCGGCATCTTGAACAATCCGGCAGCCGCCTCGGTCGCCGACAATGCCCTCAAGCAACTGCTCGCATCCGGCGACGCACTGCTGCGCCAGTTTGCCTATGATCCGATCTACCGCCTGCTTTCCGCCACCGGCCGCGAATGCGACCAAGCGCCGGAAACGCCGCCCTGGCTGGATCAGCCGTGCTGTACCGACTTGAATCGCACTCGCGCCTACAGCCAGCAATACCGCTACGACGCGCTGGGCAATATGCTGGAACTGAAACACCAGTTGGCCGACGGCGCCCGCAACCGGGTGTATGCCAATGCCGCTGGCAACAATCGGCTGGACACGGTGACGATAGGCCAAAGCGTTTACCGTTATGCCTACGACGCCAACGGCAACATGCTGTCCGAGCATCAAACCCGCTTGTTCGATTGGGACCACCGCGACCGGCTAAAAGCCTTCCGCATCCAGGTGGTCGGTAGCGAGCCGTCTGTACATGCTCAATATCTGTATGACGCCGGCGGCATGCGGGTAAAAAAACTCACCCGCAAGCAAGGCGGCGAGTACACCGTCACTATTTACATCGGCGGCCTATTCGAATACCACCGCGCGGTGCAAGGTGCCATCGTCCAGGAAAACAACACCCTGCACGTGATGGACGATCAGTCACGCATCGCGCTGGTGAGAGTCGGCACGCCGTTTCCCGACGACACTACTCCGGCGGTGAAATACCACATTGGCGATCATCTGGGCAGTAGCCATGTGGTGATAGCCGGCGACGGGGCCTGGGTAAACAGGGAGGAATATACCCCTTACGGCGAAACCAGCTTCGGTAGCTTCGCCAGGAAACGCTACCGGTTTACCGGCAAGGAAAGGGACGAGGAAAGTGGCTTGAATTATCACGCGGCCAGGTATTACGCGGCTTGGTTGGGAAGGTGGGTGAGTGCGGATCCGATTGGTCTAAACGGCGGTACAAATCTTTACGAATATGCTGCCGGATCACCGTTACGGTTAGTTGATTTACAAGGCTCAAGCCCGGGAGCTGAGAACCTACCGGCAACTAGCTCTTCTCCCCCTGCCAGCGATTTCGTAGTTGCGCTCGGCCGATCCGACG
>NZ_JBYMAP010000215.1:0-6515 GCF_057766305.1 Methylomonas sp. BG-2
CGGCGCTTGGCCTCCTGCAAACTGAAAGTATTTTCCGTGCCGGCTGACAGTTTTGCAAGCCTGGCCGTGACAATATCCTCGTGCCAGGCCGGCGAGGCTAAGGGCGGTTTTTCATTGGAAATTGCATCCCAAAGTTGTTCCATCAGCGCTAGCTTTTGTTCGATCGGCAAGGTTTGAATTTCAATGTTTATCATGCTGCTCTCCGAAAAAAACTGACCGATCCGTAAATGCTTGCTCGGTTGTCAGGGTGATGAGCGGTTTACCAACTTTGCATTTTTTCACAAATGCTTCGAATTGTCGCTTTGCAGGCGAAGTTATTCCCCCTGCAAGGTTGCAACCAGCGTGCGCGACGCCGCGTGATTGCGGTGTTCGCATAAATAAATCCCTTGCCAGATGCCCAATGCCAATTGGCCGTCACCGACCGGTATCGTCAACGAACTCCCCAGTATCACGGTTTTGATGTGGGCGGGCATGTCGTCCGCGCCTTCGAGAGTATGGCGGTAGTAAGGTTCATTTTCGGGCACCGCTCGGGAAAAGTAACTTTCCAGATCGCGGCGCACGTCGGCGTCGGCATTTTCGTTGATCGCCAGCGAGGCCGAGGTGTGCTGCAAAAACAGATGCAGCAGGCCGACTTCCAATTCGCGAATTTCGGGTAACTGGCCGACGATCTCCCGGCTGACCAGATGAAAGCCGCGCGGTTTGGCCGCCAACTGCAGCCGCTTTTGCACCCACATCAGCCGGCGCGATGGTATTGCGGACTGAATTCGCGCACCGCATCGACCATCGCCTTGACGTGCTCGGGGTCGATGTCCGGCAAAATGCCGTGGCCCAGATTGAAGACGTGGCCGGAGCCATGGCCGAAGTCGTGCAGGATCTTGCCGACCTTGGCGCGGATTACCTCGGGTTTGGCGTACAAGGTTATCGGGTCCATGTTGCCTTGCAAGGCCACCTTGGCGCCGACGCGGGCGCGGGCGTTGGCGATGTCGGTTTGCCAATCGAGGCCGAGGGCGTCGTAGCCGGTGTCGGCCATCGTTTCCAGCCACAAGCCGCCGCCCTTGGTGAACAAAATGGTCGGGATTTGCCGGCCGTCACGCTGGGTGTTCAGCAGTTCCCGCACCTGGCGGGCGTAGCGCAACGAAAACTCCAGATAATCGTCATGGCTGAGCATGCCGCCCCAAGTGTCGAACAGCATCACCGCATCGGCGCCGGCGGCGATTTGCGCGTTCAAATACGCGGCAACCGCTTGCGCCAGTTTATCCAGCATTTGATGCATCAAGGCCGGCTCCTCGAACATCATACTTTTGACTTTCTGAAAGCTTTTGCTGCCCTTGCCTTCCACCATGTAGGTCGCCAAGGTCCAGGGACTGCCGGAAAAGCCGATCAGCGGCAGTTGGTTGCGCAGATTGGCCTTGATCAGCCGCACGGCATCGACGACGTAACGCAACTCAATTTCCGGGTCGGGAATCGGCAGGCGCCTGACATCGTCCGCGCTGCGCACCGGATGGGCGAATTGCGGGCCTTCGCCCTCGGCGAAGGACAGTCCCAGGCCCATCGCATCCGGTATCGTCAGAATGTCGGAAAACAGGATGGCGGCATCGAAGCCAAAACGCTCCAAGGGTTGCAGGGTTACTTCGCAAGCTAGCTCCGGATTGGTGCAAAGCTGCATAAAACTCCCCGCTTTGGTGCGGGTGGCCCGGTATTCGGGCAAATAGCGGCCGGCCTGGCGCATCATCCAGACCGGGGTGCGTTCGACCGGTTGTTTTAACAGCGCTCGGAGAAATAAGTCGTTTTCTAATGTTGTCATCGGTGAGAAGGTGGTGAGTGATCAGCGTTTGCCGTCTTTTTGAATGGCCTTGAACCGGATCGGCTGGGCGTTTTGAAATTCGCCGGGCATCAGCGTTTTAAACTGATTGGCTTCGGCCGGGCTGGCGAACGAGCCGTAAATCAGCACGAATTTTTCCTGGTCGCCTTGGCGAATCGTGTAGTACTTCAGACTCTCGCTGTATTCCGCGTATTTCTTGAAAAAGCGCGGCAGGCCGGCTTTATTCGACAGCGTCATGACTTGCAGCGTGTAATGATTGCCCGGTTGAGCGGCAATCCAGTCGCTATCGCCCTGATCGGACGGCTTGGCCGGTTTCGCCGGTTTTTCTGGCGGCTTGCCGGCGACGACTGGCGGCGTTGCGGATTCGGTTTTGCTTGGAGCCGCTGACGTTACGGCCGGTACCGGCGGCGCAACGGACGGCGTAGTCGCCGGGGCTGCGGCAACCGGCGCCGGAATGCTGGGCGCCGTTACCGGTGCTGGCGGGGCTGACACGGGCGCCGACGCGGTTTGCGCGGCGTTGGGTCCGTTATCGGCCGGCGCGGCTTTAGTCGTTTGCGGCAGCGCTGGAAGCGGCTGGGTGGATGGCGGCGCGGACGGCGCCGGTTTGGCCGCGTCGGCGGCCAACTCGTCAGCCCGCGCGACCGGTGCGGTTTCCGCAAGCGGTTTGGATTCCGGCACCGGCTGAGCCAGCGGGATTGCGGCGGGAGGATTCGCCGGCTCGGCCGGCACCGCTTGGATTATCGGCTGGCCGAGGGAAGGCGCCGCGACAATGGTTTCCTCGCCGCTGTGCGGCCACAACCAAGCCATTGCTCCGCCGGTACCGGCGATTACCGCGATGACGCCCAGCCAAAGGCCCCAACGCCCGCCGGTCCGGCCTTGCTGCTCGGCCAGTTTCGGCAGTTCTTCCAGAATCCGGCCGGGAATGCCGTGGGTTTCCAGATACAGCGCTTCGATAAACGGGTCGGTCACCGCGCTGAACGAAATGGCCGAATTCGGTTGGGCCGACAGGTTTTGCAGAAAGTCCCGATAATGGCGCTGCTTGAGCGGTGGCAGCTCGATGACGTGGGCGTCTTCGATGCGGCGGTCGGTGCCGGCCTTGATGCTGAATTGATCGTGGCTCAACGCGAACACCAGGTGCAATCCCGGCAGCGAATCGGCGAATTCGATCAACATCGTGATCAGACCCGGCATCAGATGACCAGCGTCGTCGATCAGCAACACCACCGCTTGCTTGCCGCACAGTTCGCGCAACAACGTTAAATCGAAACTGGCGGACAGATTGGTGACATTCAGGCCACGCAACAATTCGTTGACGATGCTTTCGAAGCTGGAAGACGCCGTGGCTTGCAACAGCGAGATTTGCCAGTTGTCTCGCTGGCTTTGCCTTAAAGCCTCCAATAACGTGGTTTTGCCGATGCCCGGCGGCCCGCAGACGACCAAGGCTTGTTGCAGATTACTCAGCAAGTGAACCAATAAGTCCAACTTTTGGCTACGCTCCGGCGTCAATAGGCTGCGCTCGGGCCTATGATCCAGCGTGCGTTTTTGGTAGCTGTAAGTCAGGCTATCGTTATCCAGCATAAGCGTTCAAGGTTGCCTGCAACGGCGCTCTCTCCACGCTGATCGGCAACAAGGCCTTGCCGAGCGCTGCCAACAAAATCACCCGGATCTTGCCGTCGACATTTTTCTTATCCACCGCCATCAAGTCCAGATATTGTTCGCTGCCCATCTCGGCCGGCGGCTGAGTCGGCAGGCCGGCGGCGCGTAAAATCGCCAGCACGCGGGCCACGTCGGCATCGCTCAGATAACCCAGCCGGCGCGACAAGTCGGCCGCGAAGCCGGTGCCTATCGCTACCGCCTCGCCGTGCAGATATTGGCCGTAACCGCAACCGGTTTCGATGGCGTGGCCGAAGGTGTGGCCCAGATTCAAGGTTGCCCGCACGCCGTTCTCGAATTCGTCTTCGCCGACCACCGCCGCCTTATTGGCGCAGGAGTGTTCGATCGCATACGCGAGCGCGTCTTTGTCGCGGGCCAGCAGCCGGGTCATGTTGGCTTCCAGCCAGTCCAGAAATTCCGGATCGCGGATCAGGCCGTATTTGATCACTTCGGCCAGGCCGGCCGATAGTTGGCGGTCGTCCAGCGTATCGAGTACATCGGCGTCGGCGATCACGCATTGCGGCTGATAAAACGCGCCTATCATGTTCTTGCCGAGCGGATGGTTGACTCCGGTCTTGCCGCCGACCGACGAATCGACTTGCGCCAGCAAGGTGGTCGGAATTTGAATGAAGGCGATGCCGCGCTGGTAGCAGGCCGCCGCGAAGCCGCCCATGTCGCCGATCACGCCGCCGCCCAGCGCGATCAGCGTGGCGTTGCGGCTGAATTTGTTGGCGAGCAGGCCGTCGAAAATCTTTTCCAGATACTGCAGGGTTTTGAACTGTTCGCCGTCGGGCAAAATGACCGTTTCGGTCTGGTAATCGCCGAGCGCGGCCAATAGCTTGGGCAGATACAACGGCGCTACCGTCTCGTTGCTGACGATCGCGACCTGCTTGGAACGGATGTGCCGGGTTAACAGCTCGGGTTGGCCGAGCAGGCCGGCGCCGATATAAATCGGATAGCTTCGTTGCTTGTCGAGTTCAACTCGCAGCTCTTTCATGGTTCTCCAGGGCGGCTTGATATTGCTGCAAAATGGTTTTGACGACGGTCTTGCCCGGTATCATTCCGGAATCGATTCTAAAGTCCGCGCACTCCCGGTACAGAGGGTCGCGGATCGCAAACAGTTCCTGCAAACGCTGGCGCGGATTCTCGGTGCGCAGCAGCGGCCGTTGAGTATCGTGCTTGGTGCGGTGCAGAATCCTGTCTATCGAGCAATGCAGATAGACGACGAAGCCGCGCGTTTTCAAGGCTTCGCGGTTTTCCGGCCGCAGTATCGAGCCGCCCCCGGTCGCCATCACGATGCCGTCCAAACCGGTTAACTGGCGAATCATCGCTTGCTCCCGGTTGCGAAATCCTTCCTCGCCCTCGTAGGCGAATATGGTTGGAATGTCGGTGCCGGTGGTTTCTTCGATGACCTTGTCGCTGTCGTAAAACGGCCATTGCATGGCTTTCGCGACTTGCTTGCCTATCGTGGTTTTGCCGACACCCATCAGGCCGATCAGATAGATATTGGGAGCTGGTTTCATGGCGCGGACGGGAAGCGGCTATCAAAAAATCCGGCCATTATGCCGTCTTTTGCCTGCAAACGAAACGTCGGCCGCCCCGCGCGCGCTGCAAATCGAGATTTGCACTCCGTTCAAGTAAGGCTCGATGCTGGAGTGCAAACCTGGGTTTGCACCGCGCCTATTTCGAATTGGGCCTGCGATCCCGGACAAATCGAGATTTGCGGTTCGCGCGAGCTCGGGCTGAGTCGCTCATGCGGGAGTGCCGCAAATCGAGATTTGCACTCCATTCGAGTAAGGCTCGATGCTGGAGTGCAAACCTGGGTTTGCACCGTTTGCTATTGGAACTGAGCCGCAATCTGCTGCTGAATTTTTTCCGCCATGGCCTTGCGGTCGGCCGCATCCCGGATCGGCCGGCCCACTACCAGATAATCGGCGCCGCTTTGCAAAGCTTGTTCGACGCTAACCGCCCGTTTTTGATCGTCGTCTTCACGATTATCGACCGGCCGGATGCCCGGCGTAATCACCAATAATCTGTCGCCCAACTGCGAACGAATCAATTCCGCTTCCAAGCCCGACGATACGATGCCGTCGCAACCGATTTGCAGCGCTCGCTTGGCACGCGACAGCACCAATTCGCGCACGTCGCATTGAAAGCCCAAGTCGTCCAAGTCGCCCCGGTCCAGGCTGGTCAAAGCCGTCACCGCCAATACCTTCAGATTACCTTTGGCCGCGGCCGCCGCTTCCATAATCGAATCGTTGCCGTGTATTGTCGCCAGGTCCACGCCCTTGCCGCTCAGGGCCTTGATTGCTCGCCCCACCGTGGCGGGAATGTCGAAGAACTTAAGATCCACGAACACCTTTTTGTCGCGCGCCTTCAGCCATTCGATAAAGCCGAAATAGTCGCCGGACATGAACAGCTCCATGCCGACCTTATAAAACACCACCGAATCGCCGAGTTCTTCGACCAAGGCTTTGGCTTCTTCGATGCTGGCAACGTCCAGCGCCATGATCAGGCGTTCGCGGGGAGGGATGGCTTTTTGAGAGACAAAGGTATTTGACATGAGAAATCCGAATTTGCGTTAACGGCAAGATTTTAACCGCAAGCGGACTTTAAATTGGGAGCATTTACGGACCCGTGAAAAGTCGGGGTGTTCATTGAGGCGCAAGCGTCGTGTCCGTGCGGGAAGGGCGCCCCGTGGCAAGGCGGCGGAATAGGAATAATGGACGGCCTGTCGCCTCACTGGAGGACTACTATCGCAGGAAACTTTCCTGAAAAACTTTCGCGGAGTGCTTTTTTGCATCATCATTGACCTTGGAAAGCCAGGGGGGCAATCGAAGGCGAGAACATTAGGATGTCATTAAAAATGACCGGTTCCAATGTCGTTGGCGTATAACTCGACGGTTTTGTTTATTCCCACCCTCGAGTTCACTCGTAGGATAGGTAGCCTTAAGTCGTTGATTAGACGGTCAAAGGTTTCGTGGAAAGACATGCGGGAAGGTTGTCGGCGTGGCGGCAAACCAAAATGGTGCGGTGGTGC
>NZ_JBYMAP010000216.1:0-6489 GCF_057766305.1 Methylomonas sp. BG-2
GAGCACAAACAGCAAGATCATGCCGGCACCCACACCGGTCCCCAACCATATCAACTGGCCGTTGCTCCATGCTATCCAAGGCTGAGGCAGCAAGGTGGCACTGGTGTAAAACAAAACCCCCATCCCCAGCAAGAAACGCCGCCGAGCCGGCCGATCGACCAAACCGGCTTTGATCGCCGGCAGATAACGCGCTATCGTCAGACCCAATAAAAAGTGCAGTAAAAAGGCCGATACGCCCAGCAAGCCGATGGCCAGCAAACTGAAAAAGACCACCCAGGAGGTACCGCGATCTACCAGCAACAAACCAACCGGCAACAACAGCGACAACACCAATTCGACACCCAGGGTCCAGGATTGCGGCAACAGCACGATCAGATCCGGCATGTCCAGCAAAAAAGCTTCCCTGGCCATCGCCGACGCATCCAACGGAAATCGATGCCACATATTTATGATCCAGTCTGTTGGCGCCAACGCGGTGGCCAGCACCGGGCGGCCGAAGGTTTGCGAAAACAGCGCGGCGCTGAGACCCAGTACCAACAGGTAAGGAAACCAGATGCGAAACACTCGACCGATCAGAAACCGGATCAGATCGAAGCACGTCAGGTCGGGCATGTGGCCGTGCTGAAAGTACTTTAGAGAAAGCACCAAGCCGCTCAATACAAAGAACATCGACACTGCCGCAGACCCTTCCCACCAAAAATGCAGCGGCGAATAGTCCAGAATTTGCTCGCATAACGCGGTTTGACAGGGTAATCCGTAGGCAATTACATAATGCTCGCTGACCACGGTCAGCGCCGCCAAGCCGCGAATCGTGTCGAGATAGTTGATGTGGGTCTGTTTCCGCACGGCGGGTCCTTGGTACATTCGATCAGCGACGGGCTGAAATTGGCCTAAAACTGTAGTCGGTGTTTCAATTTGTGTTGGCATGTGTTCGCTTCAGCCACCCAGGCACACGTGTTCGAAATCCCGCGAATCGCCGCGAACGGGCTTTGCCTGCTTGACGCCGGCGGTGTTAAAATCCGCCCGTCATTGCTTTCGCACCGAAGCGAACGATGCGCGTCAAAGGCGACGCTGGACGACCGGTCTCCGGGGTTAGGTTTTCGCCCGCCGCTTTGGTAGAATCGGCTCAATTTGTCCGCGGCCGCCCGGTTGACCGGGCCAACCATCATTCGCCGCCCATTCCGATTCCGCCGATTTCGACACCATGCCCAACCACGCGCTTGCCAAGCTGTTCCGCCCCGAAGTTCTCGCCATGTCGGCCTATCACATCGCCGATGCCCGCAACTTGATCAAACTCGATGCGATGGAAAATCCCTACACCTGGCCGGAAGACATTCAGCAACGCTGGCTGGAGTCGTTGAAATCCTGCCCGATCAACCGTTATCCGGACCCGACCGGCTCCGCCTTGTGCGAGCAATTGCGCCGAGCCAACGCGATTCCGGACCATGCCGCGCTATTGCTTGGCAACGGTTCCGACGAAATCATCCAGATTTTGTTGATGGCGCTGTCCGCCGAAGCCACCGTACTGGCTCCGGAACCGGGTTTTGTGATGTACCGGCAAATCGCCCGCAGCCTGGGGCTGAACTACGTCGGCGTGCCGCTGGCGGCCGATTTTGAGTTGGACTTGTCCGCAATGCTGGCGGCCATCGCCGAAACCCGGCCAGCGGTCATTTTCATCGCCTACCCGAACAACCCGACCGGCAACCTGTTCGACGCCCAAGCCATCAAAAACATCCTTGCCGCCGCGCCGGGATTGGTCATCGTAGACGAGGCCTACGCGCCGTTCGCCGACGCCAGTTTCGTTGACGAGCTGGGAAATTATCCCAATCTATTGGTGATGCGCACCGTCTCCAAACTCGGTCTGGCTGGCCTGCGTCTGGGCTATTTGGCCGGCCCGGCCGAGGTCGTCGCCGAACTGGACAAAGTCCGTCTACCTTACAACATCAATAGCTTGACTCAAGCCACCGTCGGTTTCGCGCTGGAACACGGCGATTTTCTCGCGCAACAAACTCAAGCCATCCGTGCCGAGCGGACCGTAATAGCCGAGGCCTTAAAGGCCTGGCCGATGCTGACCGTCTATCCCAGCTCGGCCAATTTCATCCTGTTTCGCACACCGGCCGGCACGGCTGATCAGTTGTTCGCCGGACTGAAGGCGCGCGGAATCTTAATCAAGAACCTGTCCGGCCAAGGCGGCGTGTTGAGCGACTGCCTGCGGGTCACGATAGGCAAGCCGGACGAAAACCGGAGCTTTCTGAACGCGCTGTCCGCCGCGTTGGCTGAATTGCCGGTCTGAAGGCTTCCGCCCGGGTTTGCCCCAAACGGCCAGCAGCCCGCGCCGGGCGCGGCCGCCAGCCCAAGAACCATTTCATTAATCCGGGCCAGTAAGGTATATTTGCCGAAAATTATAATAATCGGTGTATTGCCCGATACACCGCACATCACGCAGGAGTGTTACCTATGAACCAAGAAGGCGTCGATCATTCAAAACGCCAGTTTCTGACCTCGGCTTTGTCGGTGGTCGGAGCCGTGGGGGCCGGCTATCTGGCCGTTCCCTTTCTTTCGCAAATGCAGCCCAGCGCCAAGGCGATGGCCGCCGGCGCGCCGGTCGAAGTCGACATCAGCAAGATGGAGTCCGGCCAATTGATCCGCGTGGCTTGGCGCGGCAAACCGGTCTGGGTTCTGAACAGAACTCCGGAAGTGCTTTCGACGCTCGCGACGCTGGACAGCAAACTCGCCGACCCGGTCTCCAACGAATCCCACCAACCCGATTACGCCAAAAATTCGCTACGCGCGTTGAAGCCGGAAATCTTCGTCGCGGTCGGCTTATGTACCCATTTGGGCTGCTCGCCCACGTTTCGCCCTGAAATCGCTCCTAACGATCTCGGCCCCGACTGGAAAGGCGGATTTTTCTGCCCTTGCCACGGCTCCTGGTTCGACTTGGCCGGCCGCGTCTATCGCGGCGTGCCGGCTCCAACCAATCTGGAGATACCACCCTACCGTTACGTGACCGACAACCTGATCATGATCGGCGAAGACAACGAGGCGAAATCAGCATGAAGCAAAAAATGAATCAATGCAGCGATTGGCTGCTGGAGCGCTTTCCACTCTCCGATTTGTGGAACGAACACATGGCGCATTACTACGCGCCGAAAAACTTCAACATTTGGTATTTCTTCGGCTCGCTAGCCCTGCTGGTACTGGTCAACCAGTTCATTACCGGCATCCTGCTGACGATGAATTACAAACCGGACGCCAAACTGGCGTTCGACTCGGTCGAGTACATCATGCGCGACGTCAACTGGGGCTGGCTGGTGCGCTACATGCACTCGACCGGCGCGTCGGCGTTTTTCATCGTGGTTTATCTGCACATGTTCCGCGGCCTGATGTACGGCTCGTTCAAGCAACCGCGCGAATTGATCTGGATCTTCGGCATGCTGATCTTCGTCTGCCTGATGGCCGAAGCCTTCATGGGCTATTTGCTGCCGTGGGGCCAAATGTCCTACTGGGGCGCGCAGGTGATCATCTCGCTGTTTAGCGCCATTCCGGTGGTCGGCGACGAATTGTCGCTGTGGATACGCGGCGACTACGTAGTATCGGATGCCACGCTGAACCGCTTCTTCGCGTTCCACGTCATCGCGGTACCGCTGGTTCTGCTAATCCTGGTATTCCTGCACATCGTCGCGTTGCACGAAGTGGGCTCCAACAACCCGGACGGCATCGAGATCAAGGAAAACCTGAACTGGAAAGAGCACCCGATCGACGGGATTCCTTTCCACCCGTATTACACGGTCAAGGACATCGTCGGCGTCGGCGTATTCATGTTCTTTTTCGCGACCGTGATTTTCTATATGCCCGAGATGGGCGGTTTCTTTTTGGAACACGCCAATTTCATCCCGGCCGATCCTTTGAAAACCCCTGAGCATATCGCCCCGGTCTGGTACTTCACACCGTTTTACGCGATTCTGCGCGCGGTTCCGGACAAGTTCGCCGGCGTCATCGCCATGGGTGGCGCGATCGTGGTGCTGTTCATGCTGCCCTGGCTGGATCGCAGTCCGGTCAAATCCATCCGCTACCGCGGCGGCATGTTCAAGAAAGCACTGTTGTTATTCGTGATTAGCTTCATCGGCTTGGGCTATTTAGGCACGCAACCGGCCACGCCGACGGCAACCACGGTGGCCCGCTTCCTGACCGCGATCTACTTCGGCTTCTTCCTGCTGATGCCGCTGTATACCCGCTGGGAAAAAACCAAACCGCTACCCGAGCGCCTGACACCGCAACCGACGCTGGAAGACCGCATCCCGGCGGTGTTGGCACTGATCGACGAAGTCGTCGAAGTCCACCATGTTCCCGACAACCTAGGCGGAACCATCGCCAAGAAAAGGCCGAATTGGGCCGGCGTTCAAGCCGTGCTGATTCGTTTCGTCAAAAACCTGAAAAAGAGCCTGGATTAAGCCATGAAAAAGATACTCTGCACTCTTTTGTTTTTGCTGCCTTTTTGCGTTAACGCCAGTAGCGGAATCGAACTGGACAGCCCGGACATCGATTTGAGCAACACCGCCTCGTTGGAGCGCGGCGCCAAGCACTACGTCACCTATTGCCTGGGTTGCCATTCCGCGAAGCACATCCGTTACAAGCGCATCGCGATGGATTTACAGCTGGACGAAAGCGAAATCCTGAAGAACGTCGCGCCGCTCGGCGCCGGCATTTACGATCAAATGCATTCGGCGATGAATGCCCACGATGCCGAGAAATGGTTCGGAACCACGCCGCCGGATTTGTCGCTGATCGCCCGCTCGCGCGGCGCGGACTGGCTGTATACCTATCTGCGCAGTTTTTACAACGATAAGAACAAACCGCTGGGCGTCAACAATTCGGTCTTTCCGGATGTCGGCATGCCTAACGTGTTCTGGCAATTGCAAGGCACGCAAACCGCGGTGGTTCATAAGGTCGATGGTCGCGATGTGATCACCGAACTTAAATTGGAGCAACCCGGCCAATTGTCGCCGCAAGAGTTCGATAAAATGGTCAACGATCTGGTCAATTTCCTGGTCTACGTCGGCGAACCGGTGCAGTTGGAACGCCAACAAATGGGTAAATTCGTGCTGTTTTTTCTGCTGATGTTCATCGCACTCGCCTATTTGCTGAAAAAGGAATACTGGAAAGACGTGCATTAAGCCGTAGCAGCGCCAATTGAAACCGGTAGGGCGGAAAAAAACCCTCTACCGGTTTTTTTTCGATTGCGAAGCCCCCCCCCTGTAACCGACGACTTTTGGCCTTGCCCTTTAATTGACCTAACTCATCATGCATACGGCGCCAATCGCGTCGAACAAGGCCGGGGCGAGTTTGGCTCGCCCCATATCCTCGATACTTCTAAGATATTTTTTCTACTGATCACTCCAGACCTAGGTCAGCTTGAGATGTTTGCGGTATCTGAAAATTTTCCTAGCCGCTACGGCCCAGGAGGCCTCATCTAATTCTTAAGAAGCGAGCAGGTTCGACCTTTAGGCATAACCGGCAAATGATACGATTAGCATTGGAGACTGCCGTTTTTGGCAATCACTAAGAGAGTTAGGCCGCCGATACTTGGCGGATCAAACAAATGGCCGCAACCGTCGAGAAGTGTTAAGGCGATTTGCCTTAGTTCTGCTGCTCCTTCAGTTTTGCCTTGCCGATCTGCAGCATTTTTTCCTTATAGTCGGGCAGCATCGCTTTAAATTCGTTTTGCGCCGCCTCGCGGGCCTGCCGGTCGCTCAAATTCGCGTCGAAGCGCTCAATGACACTCTTAACCGAACTTTCGGTTTCCTTGGCTTCCTCGGACATCGCGCGCAGCTCGCTTCGATTGGGTTTTGCCGGTTCTTCGGGAAGATGCGGCAAAGAACTATTGTTTACCGGCGCGCCTCCCCCCCGAGGCCCGGAAGAGGATTGACTCGGTCCCCGCCCTTCCACGACCGGATTGCTTTTTGACGAATCGTCTTCGGATGAGCAAGCACCCAGCAATACCGCAACCGTCATAATCAAACAAACATTGGTTTTCATCGTCACTCTATCCTGTCTACCGCCAGCCTAGATATTGCGGCGGATAATCCCTCGCCGCGTTGTCCAACCCAATGACGGAATCGTCGCCATCATCGCCATCTCCTCTGCTATTGCGCGCCGGTCCGGAAGTACCAGTTGGCGTAGTTGATCCGATTGCCCGCTTGGTCCGGCAGCGGCGCCCAGTTGCTGATGTAGAGGTAATACTGCCGATTGGCGGTCAGCGCCGCCATCGGCGTCAGCGTCACGGTTTTGCCGTCCGCGCTCAACGCGTAGCTCGCGCTCGGCCGTTGCCCGGTCACCGCGTCGTACAAGGCGATGGTGTCGGTGTTCAGCGCCAGCGGGTTCAGCCGTTCGGCAAAGGTGATTACCACCGGGCTGTTCAGGCCGATGCCGCTGGTGTTGTTGGCCGGGCTGTATTGCACCACGCTGGTCGAGAGCAGGTCGGCCCCCGCG
>NZ_JBYMAP010000217.1:0-6480 GCF_057766305.1 Methylomonas sp. BG-2
TCTTGAAGATGTAACTGAAAAAGACAATGTCACGCCTGGCCCCATCTTGCCAGCTCGTGAATTGCTGGGTGATTTACTTCTTGAAATGCACCGCCCGCAAGCTGCGGCAGAAGCTTATCGGCTGTCGTTACAAAAATCACCGAAACGCCGGTACGGTCTGCAAGGATTGCGGCTTGCCGAGCAACAATCGCAAGCTCAAAGTAACTGATGGCAAGTTTCTAAGCTACGCTCCATTTAGCGCGGGTTGGCGGCGGCCCGCGCTATTCTCATACAGCCTACGATCCTGTGAAGTAATGCGAGACTGGCTAATACAAGTCTCTTTTTGGTTTTCGCCCTTCCAATAGATCGATTTCGCTAGTCAAAAATTCGACCATGCGATCCCGAAAAATGCGGACTCTTGCCGTGGTGCGTAAATCGACATGACTCAATACCCAAACGTCCTGCCCCGGTTCTATATGCTCGACAGGAATGCGCTCCAATTCAGCCACCTCATCACCCAGCGAACAGGGCAGCAAGGCTAATCCCAAGCCCTCCTTACACATGTTAAACATGGCGACACCGGAGTTCGTCCGATAAGCGCGTTTGAGCTTGGGGAAATTCTTTTTAATCCAGAACGGCAAGGTGACACCGTCGCCTATCCAGGTGATGCAGGGGGGCATATCTAGTGATAAGTTTTCTATTAGCTCCGAATGTCCGTACACTTGGAATGCCATCTTGCAGATGTGTTTACCGACAACATTAGGCGGCGGTTCGTTAACGGCTTGAACCGCAATGTCTGCTTCGCGATTAGCTAGATTTAGCACATGGTCAGCCGTGATCAACTCGATATCGACTTCGGGATAATCGCGTTTGAAATCGCGGATGACCGGCATCACAAAACGCTTGGAACACACATCGGCAACATTGATTCTGATGATCCCTGAAACTTCTTCGGTGTCGATCTCGATTTTTCGATGAATGGCATTGGCTTGTATCGCCATCTCTTCGACTTGCGTGACGATTTTTTCGCCCACCGGCGTAATGACCCATCCTTTTGCCGTGCGATCAAACAGCGGTTTTCCTAACGCGCTCTCAAGGGCAGCAATGCGTCGACTGACGGTTGATTGATTGACACCAAGCCGAATGCCGGCTTCCGTGACATTGCCTGAACGTACAACCTCGATGAAGTAACGCAGATCGTCCCAATTTGTATCATGCATATTTGCAAATCCATTATGTCGGTTTTGGTAGACGCTATGCATTTTAATCGGCATCGTGCTGTCTTACAATGAATTTGAAAGGTCGCAGACCAGGAAAATCTCCGGGAGTCGATAGTGCTACCGATCACTGGTTGAAGCGCTGATTTAAGCGGTTCAAATAAAAACGATGGCGTTTGCCTAAATAAACAAATTGACACTGAAAGTGTGTCTTTCAGGGGAGAGTCGAATGAAACTTAAATATTTGCGTCCGGTGCTGCTGATCGCGGCACTGGGCATTTCTGCCTGCGCCGAAACCAGTCGGTCTGTTCATACCAACCTGGCGTCAGGGAAAGCCAAAGTCACCCTCTTGTATAAGGGGCATGTACAGCCGGTTGAGGGTAAAACTTTCTTGCCGTGGTCTACCCATGACGGCGTCCGCTCCTTGTCCACCTCGGTTTTTTTAATTGAAAGTGGTGGCAAAATATTAATCGGCGACCCAGGCGAAGTGAGAAAGGGCGAATGGCCGAAAATCATGGATAAGTTAGCCGATATGGGCATCAGCCCTGAAGACGTGGATTATGTGTGGATCGACCACCACCATCCCGACCATACTATGCATTTAGGTGCATTCCCCAATGCACCGGTGGTCGACTTTTGGTCGATCTATAAAGATGAGATATGGTCGGATCATCCCGATAATTTCGAGATTCTTCCTGGTGTAACGGTCGTCAGGACCCCAGGTCACACCGAAGAAGATAGCAGCCTTTTAGTGGATACCGACGACGGTGTCATGCTCATCACCCATATGTGGTGGCATAACAATTTGACACCTGTCGTCGATCCCGTGGGCGAAGATCAGGCCAGTTTAGACAAGTATCGTAAAGCGTTGCTCCGAAAAGCCGATTTATTGTTTCCAACACACGGCGAAATTATGAAAAATCCTTTCAAGAACAAGGAATGGGATGGTAAACCTTATGTCCCCTAAGAGTTTGACACGGCCCAGACCATTCGCCTAACGCCAACAGATTGCATGAAAAAACTATCGAGAAAAGTCTAAGGCCGAGCACTATATTTGTTAGTCCAATCCTTTCAAAATCGGTAAGCGGCCAAAGTAAAAGTGCAATGTTTCATACGTTTTACTGAATCGCTTGCCGGATTAATTCTCAACAGCGAGGCTTTTAGCTTGCGTATGCCGCGAGTGAGCTTAACGGTCGTTAGTAATGGGAGATTCGCTGCGTTTCCAGTTTTCGGCAGTGTTTCGGTTTTAACGTTGTTTTACCTAACGAAATTTCCGATTAAGCAAAATATTCGCTTGATCATGACTGACGAGTACCAATTTACCTTGGCATGCAAAGATGCATATCCATCATGCTAAATTAGAGATTGGTAATACGTTTCAGATTTGAGTTATTTTCCGTACAATTTATCTGTCTATTCTGGGGTAGGCAGTTAACTAATTGGTCTCTTCGATTTAATCTAAGGAATATGACTATGGAACAAAGCATGAACGAACTGATGAATCACACGGTCGACATGGGGCAGGCGGAAATGTTTTCCAAGGCCTGGTACAACGAATACTTCCGGCGTGCCGCAGAAAGTCCGACCCACTCACGTTTTTGCGAAGCTGTTTATGGCATCGACTTGTGCCAGCACGGCATGATGGACACCGACGAGATGGATTTTCTAGCCTCATTGCTTAAGCCCGGCGAGAAGGTGCTGGAAATCGGGTGTTCCAACGGCCACATTACAGAATACCTGCACGAAAAGTCGGGCTGCAACATTTTGGGTCTTGATTATGCCGATGCCGCCATTGCCCAGGCACAGGAAAGAACCCGGGATAAAGCCGCCGCATTGAATTTCCAGGCGGTGGACTTGATTCATGACGAATTGCCTGGCTGCGATTACGATGTCATCCTGGCCATTGATTCGATCTACTTCATGGGAGATTACAACAGGACGCTGGCCAAACTCAACGCCCGGCTGCGGCCTGGCGGTCGTATGATTATCGCAGCGTTTCAGGCCAAAGAAGAGCATGATTCCGATACGATTCTGTTGGCCGGCCATACGCGTGTGGATCAGGCTCTACAGACATTGTCATTCCGCTATGTTCAGCACGACTTCACTCCGAATATTCGCAATCACTGGATCAAAAATTACGAATTCTCCTGCAAACTTCAATCCGATTTTGCGGCAGAAGGCAACGCCTTCCTGTGCGAAGCTCGTATGGCCGAGAATGGTTGGTTCAAGGATCATGCCGAGCGTGGGACGCTGGTCAGATTCCTGTATGTGGTTGAAGATAATGCGAATATCGGGCTCTGTTAGGCGGAGATCCTCTCTGCAATAAGTCGAAGGTAAAGGGCCGCAGTGCTACTGGTTATCTTTTTAAAAATTACCGTTATTGATTGCAAAGGAAAATGACTATGTCTGGTTACGTTGATGAGGTTGTCATACCGTATGATCACGATCTTGGTCCTGTACTGTTCGAGCATTACGGCGCTGATACCGCAAGACGCATCGCCGAACAAACGCCGACCGACGTGCTGGAAATCGCTGCCGGCACTGGCATCGTCACGCGTCACTTGCGCACCTTGTTAAAGAAAGAAGCTCGCTTGACCGCCATCGACATTAGCGACTCGATGATGGATGTAGCGCGGCAAAAGTTTCAGCCCGGCGAACAAGTTGTGTTCCAAAACGCCGACGCCACGGCATTACCGTTTGATGACGAGGCCTTTGATGCTGTAATTTGCCAATTTGGCATCATGTTTTTCGACCGGGATAAAGGGTTTCGTGAGGTTTACCGAACCTTGAAGCCGGGCGGTCGATACCTATTCCGAGTGTGGGACTCCGAACGCTACAATCCCTTTGCGAGCTTGAGCTTTGAAGTGCTCAAACAATATTTTCCGTCGGATACTCCTCAGTTTTTATTCGATCCGGTTTCCTGTCATCAAATCGATCCGCTCAAGGAACAGTTGATTCAAATTGGCTTTGATCCGATTGTCATCTCTGTACAGCGTCACGTCTACGATATTCTTGATGTAACGGCCTTTGCGCGGGCTTTGGTGTACACGCCAGTGATCTTTGAAATCAGAGATCGAGGTGATGTCGATCCCGAGGAAATCGTAAAAGAACTGTCGGATGCCTTCAAAAAGGAGTTCGGTTCCAGTCCGACGCGCTATCCGATGCAAGCGATTCTTTTCGAAACAGAAAAGCCCAAGGTTTGATCTCAGCAAACAACAACATTCACTTTTGATCGATCCAGAAAAACCTATGAGACACACGTTATGATAATAAAATCTATGAAGCTCAATCTTCGTTTCGTTGGGTTGGCGCTGCTGTTAGGACAGAGTGCATCGTATGCGATGCCCGGCATGGATATGCCATCCGGCGCAAACGCCCAAGCGCCTTCGTTGGCCAAAAGCATAGGTGCACCGATCAACTCGGACGCAGCTGAATTCGAAATGACCTACAGTGCCGACGGCAAAACGGTGTTGTTCGTTTCCACGCGTCCTGGCAGCATCGAGTCAAAAGGCAATCCTTACAGCTTTGACATCTGGATGGCGCACAACGTCAATGGTGTTTGGCAAACGCCGATTCATTTGGGGCCGGACATCGACCCCAAAGTCGGCCCGAACATTAATACTGAAGCGTGGGAACTGGAACCCAGCCTGTCCGACGACGGCAACGCGATTTATTTTACCCGCTATCAACCCGGTAATTTTTCAACTGGCGATCTGTATGTGGTACAAAAAATCAATGGGGTATGGCAACAAGCCAAAAGTTGGAATGATGTACCCGAGTTACCTCACTTAAACACTCCGACAGGTGAAGAACATTGCCCAATCATCGCATCGGATAGTCTGATCTATTTCAGTTATCAGCAACCAGGCGTGACCCAAGACAGCGATATTTGGAAAGTCGAAAAGAAAAACGGTAAATGGCAAAAACCGCAGAGCCTGGGATCAAGAATCAACTCACCGTACCGCGACCATTTGCATTGGACAGGGTTGTCGAAGGACGGCAAAAGCCTGATCATCACCAGCACACGCACCGACATGGGCTCGCGTGGCGGCCATGATGAATGGATTTCTCACCAAAATACCACGGGTGAATGGCAAGAGCCATTGAATCTCGGCGACACCATCAATACCGCCGGTGAAGACATGTGCTGGTCATTCACGCCGGACGGCAAGAAGTTTTTTGGTGGCTGGGGGCCTCAAGGTTCCTACAACATGGACGTGCTATGGGTCAACAAGGACGATGTCCCGTTGCTGAAAAATTTCGATCCTATTGGTCCGCCGCCAAACCTGATGGCCAAAAACAAGGCGACAGTCAGCAGTAGTAAATAGGCGCTAAGTTCTGCGAAAAGAAGCCATTTCATAATTATGGACACACCTCGGATTCTGCGAATTTGAGGTGCCTGATACTACACATCCGCAGGACAATACATGACATTGCATTTGAATGAAGTCGATACCGGCAAGTTGGAACAACTCCAAGGCAAAGTGATGAATGATGTCGCCGGTTCCATGGGGCTGTTGATGGCGTATATTGGCGACAAACTAGATTTGTACAGCGCGCTTCTGGAAATTAGTCCGGCCAGCAGCCAGGAACTGGCCAACAATACCGGCATGGACGAACGCTATCTGCGTGAATGGCTTTCCGCCAATGCCGCCGCTGGCTACGTCAATTACGATGCCGCGTCCGGTAAGTTTTCACTGTCGCCGGAACAATCAGTCATTTTTGCCGCCGAAGGTCATCCAGCCTGCATGCAGGGATTTTTTCAGGCGGTGATGTCGGTGTATGTTGACGAGCCCAAGTTGACCGAGGTTTTCCGTTCCGGCAAAGGATTACCTTGGCGTGATCACAGCCCTTGTCTATTCTGCGGTACCGAGCGCTTTTTCCGGCCGATGTATGCGATGAACTTGATCGACCACTGGCTACCGGCGCTAGACGGTGTGCGAGAAAAACTCGAAGTCGGCGCTCGCGTCGCCGATGTTGGTTGCGGCCATGGCTCTTCGACAATCCTGATGGCTAAGGCGTTTCCCAACTCAACCTTCCACGGCTTCGATTTTCACGAACCCTCGATCGAACATGCCCGTGAACGAGCGCGTGACGCCGGCGTCTCAAGCAACACTATTTTTGAGGTAGTGACGGCGAAGGAATATCCGGGCAAAAACTATGACTTGGTGACCATCTTCGATGCCCTACACGACATGGGCGACCCCATCGGCGCGGCTACCCATGTCGCCGGTACACTGGCTAAAGGCGGAACTTTCATGCTGGTCGAACCATTTGCTGGCGA